>CAJMLN010000005.1 GCA_905214315.1 uncultured bacterium
AGTATACCTCGGGAACGACGGGCTTTCCCAAGGGCGTTATGCTGACGCATTATAATATTGTAAATAACGGCAAATGTATCGGTGACAGAATGGACCTTTCCACTGCTGACCGGATGATGATTCAGGTTCCGATGTTCCATTGCTTTGGTATGGTTTTGGCCATGACAGCTGCTATGACACATGGAACGACTCTGCTGCCGCTGCCGTATTTTTCACCTAAGCCTGCACTCGCCTGCATCAATATGGAGCATATTACCTGTTTCCACGGTGTGCCCACGATGTTTATTGCCATGCTGGAGCACGAGGATTTTGCCAAAACGGATTTTTCCTATATGCGTACCGGTATTATGGCCGGTTCGCCCTGCCCGATTTCGGTTATGAACGATGTGGTGGAAAAGATGAATATGAAGGAAATTACTATCGTGTTTGGGCAGACAGAATCTTCACCGGGATGCACAATGAGTTCTACCGATGATCCGGTAGATGTACGTGTGGGCACGGTAGGCCGGCCTTTGCCGGAGATTGAATGTAAAATTGTAGATCCTGAAACAGGAGAGGAGCTGCCGGATAATGTAACGGGAGAATTTGTGGCCAGGGGTTATAATATTATGAAAGGGTATTATAAAATGCCCAAGGCTACCAAAAGCGCCATCGACGCGCAGGGCTGGCTGCATACGGGCGATCTTGCCTGCCGCACGCCGGAGGGGAATTTCCGCATTACCGGGCGCTTAAAGGATATGATTATCCGCGGCGGCGAGAATATCTATCCCAAGGAGATTGAGGAGTTCATCTATACCCATCCCAAGGTCAAGGATGTACAGGTGATCGGCGTTCCTGATGAGCAGTACGGTGAAGAGATTATGGCCTGTATTATTCTAAAAGAGGGCGAAACAATGACGCAGGAGGAAATGAAGGATTATATCCGGGCCAATATGGCACGGCACAAGGTGCCCCGGTATATTGATTTTGTTTCGGAATTTCCCATGAATGTCGCAGGGAAAATTCTAAAATATAAAATGAGGGAGGATGCCATAAAGAAGCTTGGACTGGATAAGGCGTCCAAAATCGTTACGGCGTAAATCATATGATCATTGATTCACATTGCCATATTTACCCGGATAAAATTGTAGAGCACGCCACAAAGGGCATTAGTGAGTTTTATGAGCTGCCTGTTCGGCTGGACGGCAAAACCGCTACTATGGTAGAAGCCGGACGAAAAGTCGGTATTAGGCATTTTGTAGTGTTTTCGGTGGCCACGACGCCCGGCCAGGTAAGCTCCATTAATCGCTTTATTGCTTCAGCTGTGCAGGCCTCCGGCGGCTTGTTTACCGGTTTGGGAGCCTTTCATCCGCTATGCGGGGATATTTCCGCGGCAGTAGAAGAAATTGCTGCCCTGAGGCTTCGCGGCGTAAAGGTGCATCCTGATTTTCAGAAAACGCCGGTGGACGATGAAAGGTATATGGAATTGTTCTCCTGCTGCGCAGGGAAATTGCCGGTATATCTGCATACCGGAGACCGGCGGTTTGATTTTTCCAATCCCGCGCGTACCCGACGTGCGGTAAAAGCAAATCCGAATACGGTGTTTATCGGTGCGCATTTAGGCGGATGGTCCGTGTGGGACGAGGCCGTCAGGCAGCTGCAGGATTGTGAAAATCTGTTTTTTGATACCTCCTCGTCCTTTAAGTGGCTGGGCGCAGGGCGCGCGGCGGAGATCATCCGAGCCTACGGTGCGCAGCGCGTTCTGTTCGGTACGGATTATCCGATGTGGAAGGCGGAAAAGGAGTTGGAAATCTTTTATACGCTGGGGCTGAATAAAGAAGAGCAGGAGATGATTTTATATCGCAACGCCTGCGGGCTGTTCGGTATTAAGGAGGAAATATGAAGCATACGGGAACGGTTATTTTGAATACAGAGCGCTGTATTCTGCGGCCCTTTGTTTTAAGCGACGCACCGGCGATGTTTCAAAACTGGGCACGGGATGCGGAGGTTACCCGGTATCTTACCTGGCCCGCGCATAAAAATATGCAGGAAACTGAACAGGTGATTTCTGAGTGGATCAGCCGCTATCAGGAGCCGGATTTTTACCAGTGGTGCATTGCGGACCGGGAAACACAGCAGGCGATTGGCTCCGTTGCCGCGGTAAGGGTGCTGGAGGAGATTGAAGCGGTGGAAACAGGGTATTGCTTGAGCCGTGCTTGCTGGGGAAAAGGCTTAATGACTGAGGTTTATGCCGCGGTGCTGGATTTCTTTTTTGAAACGGTGCAGGTCAACCGCGTACAGGCAAGCCATGACGCCAGAAATCCGGCTTCAGGGAAGGTGATGCTGAAATGCGGCCTTTCCTATGAGGGAACGCGCAGGATGGGCGCAAGAAATCAAAGCGGTATCTGTGATATTGTTTTGTACGGTAAAATAAAAACAGATAAAAAGCAGTGAGAGACCACTGCTTTTTTGCGGATAGGAAGAGCTGGTTTCGGCAAAAGGCGGGGAACTATTTCCTGCTTCCGGCCTTTGCCAAAGTTTGGTGTAAAGGAGAGGCGCGTAAGACTTTCTGCGGCGCGGGAGAATTGACTTTCCGCACTGTAGCCGATTACGGTTCTTTGAACCTTTAACAGGGCGGGCTTGTTCAATTGAACAAGGCAGTTTCTTTTTTCAGCAAAGGTCTGTTGCTTGGAACGGCAATTTGCAGGCGCCGTCTCTGGAAGGAGGATAGCAAAAAACACCGGAATCATTTGATTCCGGTGTTTTATTTTTACTCAAAGATAGGCTGTACGAACAACGCACGGTAGCTGGGAATACTGCAGGTATTGCCCTCCAATATGGTAATACTGCCGTCTACGGGGTTATACAGGCGATATTTGCTGATACCTTCATATTGAAGCGTAACGGAGGCGTTTTCCTCGCTGGCGTTGGCCAGGAAATAAAATTCACTGCCGTTTCTCTCATAGGGGGATACATAGATCGTTTGGCTGGATTTTACCGTCAGAGGAACGGTCGTGGTGATCCGCTCCGGCAGCGTTTCAATGCGCATGCAAAGATTGTCACTGAATTTTTTTGCCAGCTGTTCCACTTCCGCCTGATCACTTTCCTTTGCTGCCAGCTGCGGAACGGAATACATAAAGATGATATTCGCTCCGTTTTGTATCAGCTGGTCAAATACCCGCATCGTAGCGGCGTCAATGATCTCCGCTCTGGGGACGATGATGGTTTTAAAGGTAAAATTGTTTACCGTAAGCGCATCACCGTTTACCTGACCCTGAGCAATGGCGTTATCGTCTAAAAAGACGTAATCAAGGCCGTTTTCACGCAGGGAAAGAACAATTTCGTCCACTGTTCTGTCGGTAATTTTAATCATGTCGTCAATGGAATATACGCTTTGATCATCCGGCGGAATGTAGTTGGCCGCTACGGTATCAATGCTATAGTATACGGCAATCTGGTTCTTGTTCTGCGCTTCGGTTACGATGGAGCCCAAGCGGCCCACATATTCGTTAAAGGCGATACCGGTATCCTGCTCCGTATTTGCCTGTGTGTAATAGGTGGCGATTTGGTTGCCGCCGTCAAAATAGGCAAAGGTCATGGTGCCGAGAGCATAATCCAGATGGTTCTCGGCAAACTCATCAGGATTGTTTACCGGACAGATCTCTACGAATACACGGTCTTTATTATACAGCCATGCCACGCTGGAGGCATATTTTCCGCCGGTGCTGATGCCGTTGATATACTGTGCCGGGCGGGGATTGAGGATATCGAATCCGGGATAGCCCACCTGCTGGGCGCAGAGCATAAAGTTGCCGTATACGGGAATGTGATACATCATCTGCTCCTCCAGCAGCATATGGCCGGAGAGCCTGGTGCCGTTTTCCTCACACCATTTTTCAATCTGGCCGAAGAAATTCTGGCTTAAAAGCGTACCGATATAATCGTAAAAATTACAGCGGACTCTCTTGGCCTCTGCCGAGGAGCCGGAAAACAGCATGGGCAGAACTTCTTTTAAATCGTAGCCGTATTTGGAGGCAAAATCCTCAAACATGCCGTAGTCATAGGGGACTACGGGATTTTTGTGGGTGCTTGAAAACAGATTCCTTGTCCCGCACAGCTGAGGCTCGTCGTCAAAAAACGCTTCAATGATATTACTGAAATCAGTAATGCTGTTTTTGTAGGTTTCGTAGGTAACATTGATAAACTCTTTTACGGCTTCGGCGTTTAACAGATTGGGATACGTTTTGTTGTATCCGCCTTCGGGATTTTCGGGATACGCCACGATGCAGTAGATGTAGGCCGTCCAGCGGCCGGGAGTGCCGGTAAAGGTAAGCCGGCCGTTTTTGTTTTCCACCGCAAGGTTCTCCCAGGAGCCCGCCGCGGTGTTTTCAGTGATAAAGGCTTTTTCAATGCTGATGAAATCCTCCGGTACGGCAACCGACTGCGCGGCAATGCCGCTGCCGGTAACGGTAACCTGCTCCAGCATTATAGCACGGTGATCAGGATTGGCGCTTACCACCAAATCGCCGGCAGTACCGCTGGGATAGCCGCGTTCATCATAGAGCCATACGCGCAGACCTTGGGCATGGGCTTCCTGCACAAAGCGATTCAACCGCTCCAATTTTCTTTCATTTGTCAAATATTGGGCATCCCAGCCGTCGTTGGTAATGACTCCGCCGAAACCGAAATCAAGTAATTTCTGTACCCGTTCGGCGGTATCTTTGCCGGGGAGTGTATTATCGTCAAATCCATGCGCAATGCGCAGGGCACGATATTTTTTTGCGGGGTTTAAAAATTCGTCCTGTGAAATCAGCGGATCACTGTTCTTTTGCACGGGTGTTTCTATGGTACCGCCCGGTGTGCCGGGGGTGTTTGGTTTGCTGCCGGAATTCGACGTCATCAGCAAAACGCCGGAGATGATAAGCAGCAGGGCCAAAGCGCCGCATGTACAGGCAAGGATCAGCTTACTTGTCTTGTTCATCCTTTTTTCCTTTCTTTAATGAAATTACAAATGCCACGCCGCCGCCTACAAGAATAACGCCGGCAATAATGAGGATAATGGCAAGCGTATTGTTGGAGCTGCCCGAAATACTGTCGGTATCCGTGCCGGCTGTGGCGCTGGCAGAAGGTGTCTTGGTGCTGCCGCCGGTGGGCGCTGTTGTAGCCGCGTCGGGATTTGCCGTAGGCGCTTCGGTGGGCTCGGGCGTCGGCTCGGGTGTGGGTTCAGGCGTAGGGGCAACAAAAGCATCGCCCGTATAGCCTACTTTTGTCAGGCTGCAGGAATCAATCAGGAGATCGGCAAAGCTGTCGGCTCCGTCTTCTTCATTGGTAATAAAATAGAATTCAGCCTCCGTCAGATCACCGGACCAGGAAACCTCCATTGTGCCGGAAACGGATTTCCATTCGGTAGCAGAAAGCGTAATAAAGTCCGTGGTTCCCCAAACCTTATCTTTTACATCCGTGCCTTTGTAAGCACCTACTACACCCTGAAGCTGTACCGGTGTATCCCATTCTTCCGCCAATTTGGCATAGGCGGTGAACTGATAGGTGCCGGGACCATAGAAATTTAATTCATCGGTGATATACTGGCGAACGACATCCGTCTTATGGGTGCGGGAGGTGACAGACAGGCTGCTTTCGCCTTCATAGACGTCATCGAATGAGAAATCGATCAGGGCACCAGTATATTTGACCCAAACCTCGTCATTTTGGTCCTCAAATGTGCCGTCAATCAGAATTTCATATTGGCTTGCGGCAAAGGACGTAAGGCCGGTAAAGGAAACGGCGGCCACAACCATAAGTATGGCCAGGGTAATACTTAAAAGTTTTTTCATAGTGTTTCTCCTTCATTTTCAAATATTATCACTCCGCGTTCTGCACGGAGAGTAAAACAGGTGCTCAGGGGAGACCATTGATCGGTCTCGGGATCATACAGCGTTCCGCCGCTCTTTACGGCTGCGGTGCGGTCTTCTTCTGCGGTATTGATACAAAACCAGAATTTTCTGCCGTTGAGCCTGTAGGGAGAAACCAGAACGTCTTCGGCTTCCAGGCAAAGGCCCGCGGGGTAATCAATTTCCCGTATCAGCGCGTCTGTCTGCTGCAGGGACAGGCGCTTGCAGGGCAGAGCGTCCATCATCTGCCGCAGTTCTTCGTCGCGGCCGGATTCCTCGTATTGCGGAACCGCATCAAGGAAAATCAGCTTTCCACCGGAGGAAGCAAAGGCCTGAAGGGCGCGGGCCGCCTTTAGGGAAATAAATTCGGTAAACGGCACGAGCAGAGTTTTTGCGTGCACCAGCCCGCAGGTTAGACCGTTTTCCATTTTAGCCTGCAGAAGATGGTCTTCGTCTATAATATGATAGTCCATTTTGGCGTTGTACAGCAAGAGCGACAGCTCTTCCATGCTCTTTTCAAGCGCGTCGGTTTCTTCGTAAAGATCAACCTCGGGCGCATGGTCAAGCAAGGGAGCGGCAAACCAACTTTGCATTTGTGCAATCGGGTAGTAGACGGCTACCGGCGTATCCGGCGTGCTGTTGCGCAGCAGTGCGAGCAGCCGACCCACGTAAAGATTCAGTGCATTATGCTGTGCGGCGTCGGTAATAAAATGGTAGCCGTAGGCATTATAGTGGGTGATTCCTGCAAACAGAACAAAAGTAGAAAGCCCCATAAATTCCTTAGACGGGTTTTCTTTTACTTTCTCAGGATAGTTGACGGGGCAGATTTCCAGCATCGTCATATTGTGCCCGTTCAGCCTTGCAAGGGATGAAGGATATTTCGCCGCAAAGGACCAGGAGGTTCCGAAGGCACTGCCGGGTTCCCAGAATCTTTGTGCGTCAGCACAGAGAATATCGCAGCCGGGAATATCCTGACCGCCCACTACGCGCATATAATCGGCATAATAGCCCACATGATATTTCAGGCCCTCTTCCAGAAGAAAATGCCCGGAGGAAAGCGTACGGTGCTCACGGCACCAGGCGGCCACGATATCGATATAATTTTCTCTTGCCATATAAGAGAGCGTTTTATAATAGCGGATTCTGGTACGGCGCGCGTCTAAGGAGGCGCCGGTAAACAGATATAAAAGCTTTTCTTCCAGGCGTTCGCCCCAATCACGGAAATAATGTTCCGTCAGCCCCTTGCCGTAGGGGGCGGGAATGCAGGTGAAATCTGTTTTGCCGCGGGCAAAGGTGAGCACAGAATGGGTAAGCGTCGGTTCGTCGGTGAAAAGCGCGTCAAACAATTCCATATCCATCTGCCTGGCCACAGGCTCCAGTCCGTTGGCAATGGAACTTTCCACCGCGGCCTTATCCAGATGGTTCAAATGTCCCTTTGCCTGCCCTAAGGGCTGCTGCGCTTCCTCTAAATGCAGGGCAATATAAAAGGCAATCAGCCATCCGTCGGCTTTGGGTACAACCGAAAGGACCTCCTGCAGCGGTACGGCCTCTGTAAGTTCCAAAGAATCCGCCGTGTAAACACCGGCAAAGAGCCAGCCGCCGCTCGTATCGCTTTGCTTGCATTCTATCGGTTCGCCGGCCTTGCAGGGCAGGGCGATAAAGTCAATGCTCTGGGCAAAATATTCGGGATGATCTTTTACCGCGTAGCCGTTTGCCAGTCCGCTGGGGTAGTAGTAGTCGTCGTACATCCACACCCGCAGGCCCTTTTCCTTAGCATATTGTACGGCGCTGCACAGCTTGGCGGTGTTCTTTTCTTCAAACACCCAGGCAGGATCCAGCCAGGTTGTGTTGGTTACCACGCCGCCTGCGCCGGAAGCAATGGCCCGGTCTATCTGGGCTGCGTAATCCGTTGCGGGATCACAGAGCTCATGATAAATGGGAAAAACACGGTATTTTTTAGGCGGATCGGTAAGAAAGTCCTTGAAAGCACTTTCACTGCCGATTTTATCAAAAAATTTGTTAAGCAGGGTGTTCATAATATATTCCTCCGCTGAAATAGGTAAATAAAAATCAGCCAATAGCTTGTTGTATTCCTATCAACAAAATGAATTATATCATTGATATAAGTAATAGTCAATGTAGAATATTATAAATTTAATGGACAAAAACATTATGCCTTGCTATAATAAAAAAGGTGGTAAAATATGAGAAATATCGTATATATCGGCATGCAGGGGGAATGGATAAAAGAATGCGCGGAGCACAGCCATTCTTTTTGGGAAATTACCTATTATACGGAAGGCCATGGCGTGAATTATGCTTGGGGAAGGGAGTATCCGTTTCATCCCGGTTCGATTATCTGCCATCCTCCGGGTATGATACACAGCGACCGTTCTGAAAACGGATATCGGAATATTTATTTTATGGTGGAAAATTTTGATTTTAACTATTCTTTTCCCATCCATTTTGATGACACCCCGCATAAGGATTTCCTGTATCTGCTCCGGCTGCTGTATCATGAGTTTTATTTCAGCGGCGACGGCGGACTTCTTAACGCGATTTTAGGCGTGTTGAATGTGTATCTTGCCAAACAGATCGGTGCGGCTGGTCGGGATGAATATGTGGAAACAATCCGGCAGGATATTGTTGAAAATTTTTCAAACGGAAAATATGAAATTCTTGAAGAAGTAAAGCAATTGCCGTTTTCGGTCAATCAGTTCAGGAAAAAGTTTGAAGCGGAGGTCGGGATGCCGCCGAAGACGTATCTGCAGATGATCCGTATTGCCCATGCAAAAAATCTGTTGGCCAACAGTTCCAAAAGCGTAGCGGAGGTCGGGCAGCTTTGCGGATACGGCGACGCGTATTATTTTTCAAGAATCTTTAAAAAATATTGCGGAGTGAGTCCGCAGCAATGGCGTACGGAACAGAAAAGCAAGTGAAAAAACAGTTTGAAAATAAAAGAATTGAATAGGGGAGGAAAAAGCATGCTGGAATTCAAATATGACACACAATTGCTGATTGAAGGAAAAAATCTTGATGATGCAGCCATAAGTGCCTATTTTACAACACATTTTCATGGGGATTGTCTGTTGGCGGTAGGAGATGAGGAACTGATAAAAATTCATTTCCATACCAATGAACCGTGGCTGGTGCTGGAATATTGTGCCTCGCTGGGGGAGATCTATGATATTGTAATTGAGGATATGGAACGGCAGTCCCGCGGGCTGCAGGGATAAGAAAAGATTTCCGTATCGCATGAAGAGGCACGGAACAGCCGGAAATTAGTGGAGAGAGCAAAATCAACCAAGGAAAAAACCGTTTTTACCATTGAAACCGTTTTTGCTTTTCGGTATAATAAAATAGTCATTTTACGGCTTTTTAAAAGAAGGAGAAGAATTTTATGAATAAAGACTACGCGCTTTTATACGAGCAGTGTATAGATCTGGCGGCGAATATCCCACCGGAGGAGCTGGCTGCCGGAAAGCTTTTTCATGGTGATTTATACGGTGCCTATGCCATTGCGCGGCTGATGCGCGGCAAGGATATTGAAGGAGCCAATCGGGTGCTTCAGCGCGCCGCACAGTATATGGATCTGCCGCATCCCGAGGGACGCTGTGTTACCGGAGAAAATGACTTTGCTGCCATACGGCTGACGGCCGCGCTCTATCTGGTAAGGGATAAGCTGCAGCCCGAGACGCTTGCGCTGGTGAAAAGATTTTTGCTTGAGCGTGATTTTACCAGCTGCTTTTACAGTGAAAATCATGTGTTTATGGTGCATGTAGCCCGGTATCTGGCGGCGCAGGCCCTTGGCGAGGATTTTAAGCAGTATCATCTGACCGCCGCTCAGGCGATGGAAACAGATAAGACCTATATGATGGATTTCATTCGCTTCCGTGCCAAACGGGGCGTAGGGGAGTTTACCTCCAGCTATCTGGAGGAGGATCTGTTTATGCTGGGGATGCTCAGCAATTACTGTGCCGATGCTGAACTGAAGCATATGGCGCAGATGGGGATTGATTTATTGGCACTGGAGGCCTTTAACAATCTGAACGCCCAAGGAATGCTCTGCGGCGGCAGCGGAAGAACCTACCCCGACGCGTTGCTGAATCCCAAATCCTCGGTGCCTTCCAAGCTCTGGGCTATGCTGATAGAGAGGGAGCCACGCCTGAGTACGAATTTTGTGCTGGCACCGTTTGTTCCGGATGATTTTATTATAAAAGCAATAAAGAACCGTACGTTTCCCTGCGAGGTGCTGGAGCGCAAGCATCTGCACTCCATGGGGGCCTGGCAGGGAAATTTCCATGACGATGCCTGGCTGGAAAAGCTGGAGCAGGCCGGCGCGATCAGCAAGTATACCTATCTTTGCGCTGAATACGGCATCGGCGCGATTCAGCATCAGGATGCGTATCCGGAGGGGAATCCTGATGATGCGGTGTACGCGCATCATCAGCAGGTGGAGTGGAGCCTGGTTCTGCCGGCCAAAGATGAGGAATGCAGTACCAAGATATTTTCCCATCATCCCGGGGATTTCGGTGAGCATAATTACTGGTCGGGCGATTTGAAATGCTGCTGCAACCAGAGCTTTGCAACAAAGGATACGGTGATGACGATTTATAATATCACGCACCCCGGCGAGCTGGATTTTACGCATATGTTTCTGGAAACGGCCAAGTATGACGAGATCCGCTATGAAGAAAACTGGATTTTCCTGCGCCATGAAAACCGCTATATTGCAGTGTATATTGCCGGCGGCTATGAAGTGACCGCCGAAGGGGAGTTTGCCGGACGGGAGATTGTAAGCAAGGGGCTTCAGAACGCGTATATCTGCCGTATCGGGCTGGAAAGCGAGTACGGCAGTCTGGATGCGTTTGTTCAAAAAATCCGTTCTCTGCCCCTTGCCTTTGACCGCAGAACCATGCGGCTGACTTTTGACAATTTATATTTGACTCCCGTTGAAAACGGCGTGAACGGTATAAAAAACAGATATCCCTATCCGGACGTGTATCTTGCCCCGTGGTGTCGTTCACGATGGAATGCAGGCGTAATCGAAGTCTTTACGGACGAGGGGACGGTACGATTGGATTTTAACTGCAACAGGGTGACGAAAATATGAAAAAGCTTTCCCTATTGCTTGCCGGCGTAGGCGGTTACGGCGGTTTGATCGCCCGCGAGGTACTGGATCATGGCGCCGAGCACGGCGCGGAGGTGGTCGGGGTTGTAGAGCCGTTTCTGGAAAACAGCCCGGTAAAGGAGCAGATTCTTACGCGCTCTATCCCGGTTTACGCTACGCTGGAGGAATTCTATCGCGGGCATCATGCGGATCTGGCTATTTTATCCACGCCGATCCATCTGCATGCACAGCAGAGTATTTTTGCATTGGAGCAGGGCAGTGACTGTCTTTGCGAAAAGCCCATTGCCCCTACGCTTCAGGAGGCGGCCGCCATGCGGAATGCAGCCGAGCGCACGGGGAAGCATCTGACGATCGGCTATCAGCTTTCCCACAGTCCCGCGGTACTGGCGTTAAAGCAGGATATTCTCTCGGGCCGTCTGGGAAAGCCGGTTATTCTGTACGCTATGACCTGCTGGCCCAGGAACAGCGCTTATTTTGCTCGGCCGTGGGCGGCAAAAATCAAGGTGGATGGTCACTATGTATTGGACAGCATTGCTATGAATGCCTGCGCGCACTATCTGCACAATATGTTTTTCCTGTTGGGGGAAACGATGGCGCAGAGTGCAAAGCCCGCGATTTTGGAAGCTTCCGTGGCCCGTGCGAATGAGATTGAAACATACGATACCGCGTGCTTCCGTATTTTGACCGAAAAAGGTACGGTGCTGAATTATACCGCTACGCATGCGTCCGGAGAAAATATCAATCCGAGGATGCGGTTCCTGTTTGAAAACGCCCGGGTGGAAATGGCGGAAACCGACGGCGAAAACGGTATTACGGCATATTTTGAAAACGGGGAGATTAAGCAATACGGCCCTACTACCCGCGACCGGTTTAAAAAGATCTGGTACTGCTGTGAGGTGGCCCGGGGAGAAAAGCCGCCGATCTGTACGGTGGACACGGCGTACAGCCATTTGCAGTGCGTCAACGCGGTAAGCCAGTTTTGCTCTGTGCAGCAGCTGAAAGCAAACAGACAAAACGATGTAATGGTAGTTGACGGCATCGATACGCTCTTTCGCGCGGCGTTTCGGGAAAATAAAATGCCGTGGGAGCTTTCGGAGATGATTGCGCCGCCGGAGCGGATATCGCTTGAAAATTATCATAAATTTGAGGGTGTAAAATGAATATTTGTATTATCGGCGGATCCGGCCATTGGAGCTATGCCCTGCGGCAGCTGAAAGAGCATCGTGTCGTCGGCATTGCGCCGGGATTTGAAGGGGAAGATATGAACGGTGTGGCGTCGGCTCTGGCAGCGGAGGGAATTGCCGCGCCGGTTTTTGAGGATTATCATCTCCTGCTCTCTGCCGGTACAGAGGTTGCCATTGTCAATACGCGCTTTGATCAGAACGCGCCGGTTACGATTCAGTGCCTGGAAAGGGATATTTTTGTTTTCAGTGAAAAGCCCCTGGCGCTGGATGAGGAAACGCTTAACCGTGTTGAAAAGGCCCAGCAGGCATCCCGGGCTTTTGTATGCGCCATGTTCGGCATTCGCTTTGAGCCCTGGTTTTTATGTGTAAAGGAAGCGGTAAAAAAGATCGGGCGGATTACAATGGTCAATGCCCAGAAATCCTATAAACTGGGCGTGCGGCCCGACTTTTATAAAAAACGGGCTACCTTCGGAGGCCTGATTCCCTGGGTGGCTATTCATGCCATTGATTGGATTGCCGCCGCCTGTGAGCTGGATTTTGTTTCTGTTTCGGCGGTTTCTTCCAGGGCCTGTAACGGGGAATATGATGAACTGGAGACGGCCGCTCTTTGTATGTTTGAGCTGGAAAACGGCGCTATGGCCTCTGTAAACGCCGATTATTTCCGTCCCTCCGCCGCGCCGACGCATGACGATGACCGGCTGCGGATTGTCGGCAGCGAGGGAGTGGTGGAGTACCGTGAGGGAACGGTTGTTTTGCTGGATAAAAACGGACGGCAGGAGCTGACCTTGCCGGAGGCGCAGGATATTTTTGCCCTGTTCCTGCGGCGCATTGAGGGCGAAGACGCAGGCGTTGCACCGGAGGAAGGCTTTCGCGTTACGCGTTTGGCTTTAGCTGCCCGCCGTGCGGCGGATACAGGGGAAAAGATCTTGCTGTAATTTCTGGGGATTTTGTGCGAAAGGAGTCCGGCATTGCGCCGGACTCCTTTTTTGCCAAAACTGTTCTTTTGCGTCCGCGGGCAGAAGGAAAAAGGCTGGCCGCGGGGGAAATTATCGCAAGTTTTTTAAAAGCTTTTTATACGGGGCTATTTTTCAGATCCGCTAAAAGCTTCATCGCTTCGATATATCCCTCAAAACCCTTTCCGGCAACGGTAGCTGCGCAGCAGGGGCGGATATAGGAAATCCGGCGGAAATCCTCCCGGGCGGAGACATCGGAGATATGTACCTCTACCGTGGGGATGCTTACGGCCTTTACCGCGTCGGCAATGGCAACGCTGGTGTGCGTATAGGCCGCGGGATTGATCACAATACCGTCATAGCGTCCGTAAGCGCGCTGAATCGCCTCCACCAGCCGGCCTTCATGGTTGGTTTGCAGGATCATTACGCTGATTTGCATTTCCTTTGCCTTTTTTTGAATCAGACGGCACAGGTCGCGATAGGTTTCCCTGCCGTAGATATCGGGTTCCCGCAGACCCAGTAAATTCAGATTCGGTCCGTTTAAAATAAGCAGTTTCATTTTTCTTCTCCTAATAAATCCAGCACGGCGACAGCCGCCGCGGCAATGACGGGCGGAACCGCCCGGTGTACGATGCAGGGATCGTGCCGGCCTCTGCATTGAAAGGTAACGTTTTGATTGGCGGAAAGATCCACGGAATCCTGTGGTTTAAAGATAGAGGGCGTGGGCTTGAAGGCCGCGCGGAAGAGAATGGGCATTCCGCTGCTCATGCCGCCTAAAATACCACCGCAGTGATTGGTGCGAGTTTTTACCTTGCCATCGTCAAAATAAAAGGCGTCGTTGTTCTGGCTGCCCCTCAGGCAGGCGGCGCCGAAGCCTGTTCCGAATTCAATGCCCTTTACCGCGGGAATTGCAAAAACCGCCTGGGCGATGGCGCCGTCTAACCCGTTAAAGAGCGCGCCGCCCAGTCCCGGCGCCAGTCCTGTAATTTTACATTCGATAACGCCGCCTACGGAGTCGCCCTCATTCCGGGCGTTTAAAATCCGTTCCTTCATTTTTTCGCCTGCGGCGCTGTCATTTACGGGGAAGGGACGGCAGTAAACGTCCTCCGTCTTTTCCGTAAGCGGGTCAAAGGGCTGATCCGAAATTTCGCCGATGGAGGCAATATGCGCGTCGAGGGAAATGCCTTTTTGCGCAAGCAGCTGCAGGGCGATGCCTCCGGCAATGCACAGGGGCGCCGTCATCCGGCCCGAATAGCTGCCGCCGCCGGAGGGAATGCTGCCCGTTTTTACAAAGGCCGGATAATCCGCATGGCCGGGACGGGGAATGGTTTGCGAATAGTCGCCGGGGCGGATGTTGGTGTTGTAAATAATGGCTTTTAAGGGTTCGCCGTTTAAAAGGGAATTTTCGGTCAGGCCGCTTACAATTTCAATGGTATCGGCCTCTCTGCGCGGAGTGGAAAGCTCGTTTCGGCCCGGCGCGCGCAGGTCGCAAAAGCTCTGCAGTTTTTTTTTGTCTATCCTTTCGCCCTTGGGCAGGCCGCTGACCGTTACGCCGATGTACTCGCTGTGCGACTGGCCGAAAATCTCTGTTTTGACATTTTTTCCGTATTGAAAGCTCATGCGCAGTTACCTCTTTCTTAAAATATCGCCTTCCGTCAGGGGAAAGGGACAGTCCATTGTAATAATCTCCTGCGGATGCGGCGCGGCGGCAACCGCTTCGCCCCGGCTGTTTTTCAGGTTTTTTGCCGTAAAACTCAAACCGATGGAACCCGGGGAGATGACCTCGAGGACGTCGCCCTCTTCAAAGCGGTTGCGCTGCTCTGCCGTCAGGCGGCCGCCGGCAAAGCCCTTTACCACGCCGGCAAATATTTTTTCCTGCCGGTAGGCCATATCGTCGTCCGGTGTGTAGCGTTCCAGCTCTCCGAAATAAAAGCCGCTGGAGTAGGGCCGGTGGCTGATGCAGTCCAATTCCGCGGAAAGCAGCTCCGGCGGCGCGGTTTTATCCAGTGCGTGCCGGTAGGCGTTCACCGCCGTTGCCACGTAATAGGGCGATTTCATTCTTCCTTCAATTTTAAAGGAGGTTATGCCGGCAGCGAGCAGGTCGTCTAAAAAGTCAATACACTTCATATCGCGGGAGGAGAGCAGGGTCGTACCCTTTTCGCTCTCTTCTACGGGAAAAAATTCGTTCGGGCGCGTTTGCTCTACCAGATGATACCGCCAGCGGCAGGGCTGAGTACACTCGCCGCGGTTGCCGCTGCGGCCGGTCAAATAGGAACTGATAAAGCATCGTCCCGAATAGGCCATGCACATGGCACCGTGCACAAAGGCTTCTATTTCCAGACTTTTTGGAATTTTAGAAGAAAATTCCCGAATATCCTCCAGCGTCATCTCCCGCGCCAGTACGATGCGTCTGGCACCGAGGGAGTGGTATACCCTGGCCGCTTCGGCATTTTGACAGTTGGCCTGGGTGGAAACATGAATTTCAAGCTCCGGCGCGCTTTTGGCTATCTGCGTTAGCACACCGAGATCCGATACGATAACCGCGTCCGCCTTGCATTCGGCCAGCTGCCGGGCATAGGCGGCAATATCGGTAAATTCCCGATCCTTTGCAAAGGAATTGACGGTTACATACAGCTTTTTATTCCTCTTGTGGGCATATTGTACGGCCTCGGAGATCTCTTCCAGAGAAAAGCCGGTCACCTTGGAGCGCAGCTGCATCAGAGGACCGCCGATGTAGCAGGCGTCCGCACCGAAGCGGAAAGCTGTTTTTAAACATTCCATATCGCCCGCGGGGGCAAGCAGTTCTTTCATGGGTCACCTCAGTTTTTTAAAGTACAGGCCGGTTGTGTGCGGCGCGGAAAAGGTCCTGGCCTGCAGAAAGGCCTCATAAATACGCCGGACTTCCCGCGCGCTTTCCAGAGTAAAATACAGGGTGAAGAAATCGGCGCCGCGCAGGGGCTTGTCTCCTGTGTACAGCGGGACGGAATTGAAAAGCGTAGTAAACTTTCTGCTGCTGCACAGCAGGGGGAAGCGTATGCCCATGCGGTCGGTGAGCACGGGGTGTCCGCTGCAATTACCGCATCCCCGGGCATCCTTGGCCGGGCAGGCGCGCATGCGCATCAGCGGAAGATATCCGTATCCGAGCGCGCCGCGGACAGCGGTCCCCCGAAGACGCGCCAGATTCCTTTCGCCGGACTCAAAGGAAACGGTTATATCGGCAACGCCCATAGATTCATAGGCGGCAAGCGCGGCGGAATTTAAGATGTTCAGGCCGCAGCCGCCTAAAGGAATCAGACCGGCCTCCTGCGCCATGGCGACGGCGCCGAGATTTTCACATACTGCGCAGCGCAGACCGAGAGCTTTCAGCTCCCGCAGACGGCTGATGACCGAGGGTTCTTCCCCCGGAAAAACGAGCGGGGGAATTTCGGCCGCCGCATCGGGAAAGCGCTGCAGACAGGTTTTTGTAATTTCTTCTATCGGCAGAATTACCCGCAGCGGAGAGGTGAATTCCTCCAGCTGCGCATATTGCTGCACGCGCAGGCGCACGCCCGGCGCCTCCGGAACGGTATGCCTGTGGGGGGAGAAGGCGAACGGCCGGAAAGCATGCGGCACGGGCTTTTCCCGCAGGGATAAAAGCTCGGCCAGACCTTCGCGGCGCAGGGTGTTCAAAAGAGAAAGCGGCAGGGAAAGACCATCTTCTGCCTGCACGGAGATTTCCTTTATAAAAAAGGGCGTACCGCCGGTTTTGGAGAGCTGTTTTGTAATATCCTCTTTCAGCAGAGGGCGCGTCAGGGCCGGCTCGGGTACGTCGCCGCTTTTGCTTACGGTATGAACACCGTCGCTTACGGTTAAAACGCAGGGCGCGTCTTTTTGTAAGGTAAAGCGCATGGCAGCCGGTATGCTTTGCCTTTCCCGGCGGTACAGCCCCGTAAGTTCCTTTAAAACGCCCGCGGCAGCGGTTACGTCCTCCTTGCTGCGGGTACCGAACATATCCAAGGTTCTTTGCCCGCGCAGGTAGCCGTCGGTAAAGCCGGAACGGGAAAATACCGCTTTTAAAGCCTGCATATCGGGCGAAGAGCCCTCCAAAGCCTGCCGGCAGGCATGGCAGGCGGCGGCCACGTATTCCGGCCGCTTCATCCGGCCTTCAATTTTAAACGAAGCTACACCGGCTTCCACCAGCGCTCGCAGATGCTGTATATGAGACATATCCTTTAAGGAAAGTGCGTATTCCCTGTTATTTACGGTAAAGTTCAGGCGGCAGGGCTGGGCGCACAGGCCGCGGTTGCCGCTGCGGCCGCCGAGAACGGAGGAGAGATAGCATCCGCCGGAGACGCACATACACAGCGCCCCGTGGATGAATACCTCCACTTCTAAATCTGTTGAAGAACAAATGCTGCGTATTTCCTCCAGGGAAAGCTCCCTGGCCAGAACTACCCGCTGAAAGCCGAGCTTTTTCAGCATTTTTACGCCGCTTATATTGTGTACGGTCAGCTGGGTGGAGGCGTGAAGCGGCAGGGAAGGCACACATTCCCGCGCCATTTTGGCAACGCCCAAATCCTGTACGATCAGCGCGTCCACGCCGCTGGCGGCTAAAACAGATAATTCTTCTTCCGCGGCGGGCAGCTCCTCTTCGGTAATCAACGTATTAAAGGCGGCGTGCACTTTTACACCGCGGCCGTGGCAGTAGGAAACGGCCCGGGTCAGCGCGTCCGCGTCAAAATTTTCGGCATTGCGGCGGGCGTTAAAGCGGCCGAACCCCAAATATACGGCGTCCGCCCCGGCGCGTACGGCGGCTTCCAATTGCTGCCGTCCGCCGGCCGGAGCCAAGATCTCTACCTGCCTGATAGCGCCCGCCTCCTTGATAAAATGAAATTTACGGTTTTATTATACACTTGCCCGCCTGTCTTGTCATGTGCTTTTTTCGGGCAAGCCGCGGATAAAAAACTGCCGGAGAAGGATTCCTTCCTTTTCCGGCAGCCCTTTAGTGTGGCTTGTATGTTCTTTCAGCGCTGAACTCTTCCCGAGGCATCGCCGCCGGCAAGGGTCTTTACCTCACTTACGGACATCATGTTGAAATCACCCTCCACGGAGTGCTTCAGACAGCTGGCTGCCACGGCGAACTCAATGGCCTCCTGCGGGGCAAAGCCGTTTAAGCAGGCGTAAATCAGCCCGGCACCGAAGCTGTCGCCGCCGCCTACACGGTCGACAATGTGCATCAGATAGCTTTTGGAGAAATAATATTGGCCGTTTTCGTAGAGCATAGCTGCCCAGTTGTTATCGTTGGCGGAAATAGAAGAACGCAGGGTGATCGCCACCTTTTGAAAGCCGAAGCGATCGGCCAGCTGCCTGGCCACGTCCTTGTAGCCCTCATGGTCGACTTTGCCGGCGGTGATATCGGTATTGGCGGCCTTAATGCCGAAAACGTCGGAGGCGTCTTCTTCGTTGGCGATGCAGACGTCGACATACCGGCAGAGCTCATCCATTACCTGCCCGGCTTTTTCCCGGCTCCACAGCTTTTTGCGGTAGTTTAAGTCACAGCTGACGGTAATGTTCTTTTCTTTTGCTTTTTTGCAGGCCTCCAGACAGATCCGGGCAACATTGTCGCCCAGGGCCGGCGTGATGCCGGTAAAGTGGAACCAATCCACGCCTTCAAAGATGGCGTCCCAATCAAAGTCGGCAGCTGCGGCCTGGGAAATAGAGGAGCCGGCGCGGTCATAGATGACCTTGGAGGGACGCTGGCTGGCGCCCTTTTCCACAAAATAAATGCCTACCCGGTCGCCGCCGCGGACGATAAACGAGGTATCCACGCCGAAACGCCGCAGGGAATTGATGCCTGCCTGGCCGATTTCATGGGCGGGCAGCTTGGTTACAAAGGCGGCGTCTATGCCGTAGTTGGCCAGGGAGACGGCTATGTTCGCCTCGCCGCCGCCGTAGGTAGCGCCGTATTTTTCAGCCTGAACAAAGCGATAATAGCCTTCGGGAGCAAGGCGAAGCATAATTTCGCCGAATGTGATAACTTTCATGGTGTATTCTCCTTTATTACTTTTTTTGTACCAGATGCAGGGCAAAGCCGCCGAAATCGCCTTTAAAATAGATCGCGGTCACATTGCCCGAGGCGTCGGTTTTTTTTGTAGTTTCATCAAAGGCGAAGCCGCGCTTTTCCAAATGATAAATGGCGCGCTCTATGGAATTGGTGCCGATGGCGATATGCCCGTTTTTGCCTAAATAGGGGGCTTTCATTACTTCGATGCCGCTGCCGGCAAAGACGCTGCTGCTGCCGTTTTTAGGGGCAAAGCCGAACATGGCTTCAAACACCCCGGCCAGGGAGAGCGCCTCGGCCTCGTTGGCGGCATTGATGCCCACGTGCTTGATTTCAAAGCCGAGCATCTGGGTTACCGCGGTGCGCGTCAGCTCACGGACGGCGTCAAAATTGCCCTCTTTGATCAGGGCTTTGTCTACCATCCAGCTGCCGCCGCAGGCAATGATTTTGTTAAACTCTAGATACTGCGTTAAGTTGGAGGCATTGATGCCGCCGGTGGGCATGAATTTGACGTTGCCGTAGGGCGCGCTCATGGCCTTGATCATTTTCAGGCCGCCGGCTGCTTCGGCAGGAAAGAATTTTACAACCTCCAGCCCCAGCTCCAGTGCGGTTTCAATATCGCTGGGAGAGGAACAGCCGGGGGTTACGGGAATGTTTTGGGCAATGCAGTATTTTACTACTGTAGGATTCAGCCCCGGGCTTACGATAAATTTTGCACCCGCAGCAATGGCTTTATCTACCTGCTGTGTTGTAAGAACCGTGCCGGCGCCGATGAGCATATCGGGAAATTCCGCCGCCATGATGCGGATTGCTTCCTCCGCCGCCGCCGTGCGGAAGGTAATTTCTGCGCAGGGCAGACCGCCCTCGCACAGGGCTTTTGCCAGTGGACGGGCGTCCTTGGCGTCGTCAAGCGCCACGACGGGAACAATGCCTAATTTGGATATTTCGGTTAAAACCACATTCATAAAAAATCTCCTCTTTTCCTTTGTTTATACGGAAATTCCGTATATTCACCATATAATAAATTATATATTTATAAAATTTAGCTGTCAAGATATTCAGTGGCTTTTTACTATGTAATTCTTGCTCAATCTGAGAAATATGTTGAAAAAAATGACAATGTATTGTATAATTTTTACAACAAAAAATTCACAGGGAGGAAATTTAAAATGGAAAATGTTTCAAGAGAAAAAGCTCTTGCGCTTTTGCAGAAATACAACAGGGAGCCCTTTCACCTGCAGCATGCGCTTACCGTAGAAGGGGTAATGCGGTGGTTTGCCCAAACGCTGGGATATGCGGAGGAGTCTGATTTCTGGGCCTGCGCGGGCTTGCTGCATGATATCGATTACGAGCAGTTTCCGCAGCAGCATTGCCTGAAGGCACCGGAGCTTTTGCAGGAGGGCGGTTTCGGGGAGGAAATGATTCATGCCGTATGCAGCCACGGATACGGCCTGTGCTGTGAAACCGAGCCGGTGCATGAAATGGAGAAGGTTCTGTTTGCCTGCGATGAGCTGACCGGCCTGATTGGCGCCTGCGCTAAAATGCGTCCGAGCAAAAGCGTGCAGGATATGGAATTAAAAAGTCTGAAAAAGAAATTTAAGGATAAAGCCTTTGCCGCCGGCTGCTCCCGGGAGGTTATTGCGCTGGGGGCAGAACGTCTTGGCTGGGAACTGGACGAGCTGCTGGATAAAACGCTGCAGGCAATGCGTGCCTGCGAGGAAAGTGTCGCGCAGGAATTACAGAAGCTGGCGTAAGAAAGCGGCATGCCCCGGCGTGTATTTTCACGGAGTCTGCTTTTTATTGATGAGCAGTACCAGAGGAAGAAGAATGCCGCCGAGGCTGTTGCCCAGGGTAACGGCTAAGAGGAACAGTATTGCTTTTGAAGAGAACAGCACAGCCGGCGGACACAGGGCCAGATAGGCCATGTCGGCAATGCTGTGTTCAAAACCGCACAGGATGAAGACCGGCACGCAGAACAGAATCCCGATATGCCGGGCGTTTTTTTCGGTATTGCGCTTAAAGATATCCACCGCGGCAAACATTAAAATACCGCAGAAAATGCCTAAAAGCACCGCTGGGAAGAGACTCTGCTGCAGCTTTATCTGTGCCAACGCGGCCGCTTTTTCTAATACGGCTTCGCTGCCGGAGGCACGAAAGGCCGTGCCGGACAGCAGGGCGCCGCAAAAATTGCCCAGCCATACCGTCAGTAAAAACGCGGCTTTTTTCAGCGGTGTTTCGCCTTTGTATACGGCATAACCGATTTTGCCCGTATATAGGTTCAGGCCGAATTCACAGATGCAAAGCAGACCTACGGAAAATAAAACGGCGCCGGCAAGTTTGCTTTCACAGGAGAGAAAGACGACGGCGCCGATGCCGATCATGATACCGGCTAAAACTGCTTTAAAAAAATCACTGCATAGGGCTTTCATAAAAGGAACCTGCTTTCTTTTTTATATGTTTATTATACAGAAAAAAAAGAATAAGTACAGCGGAAAAATGCGGAATACGTCAAATTTTTATGAAATAGAGGGGAGGTCGCTATGGCAAAAGCATCGGAACAAAAATTGAAAATTCTGTATTTGCTGGATATTTTGGAAAAATACACGGATGAGCAGCATCCCATTGATACCAATGAAATTTTGCGACGGCTGGAGGCGAGGGGAATACAGGCGGAGAGAAAGAGCATTTATGATGATATTGCGGCCTTAAACGCCTACGGACTGCGGATTAAAAACCGGCGGGGGCGGCAGAGAGGTTATTATCTTTGCAGCCGTTTGTTTGAAATGCCGGAGCTGAAGCTTTTGGTGGACGCGGTGCAGGCGTCTAAATTTATTACGGTAAAGAAAAGCGAGGAGTTGATTAAAAAGTTAGAGAGCCTTACCAGTAAAAACAGGGCGGTGGAGCTGCAGCATTCGGTTATTATGCGTGAGCGGATCAAAACTATGAATGAAAGCGTATATCATAATGTAGACAGCATCCAATGGGCGATTACGCAGAATGTAAAGGTTTCCTTTGTCTATTTTGACTGGAATATCAAGAAGCAGCGCCAACTGCGCAGAGATGGGCGGCGATATAAGGTCAGCCCCTGCGCCCTTACCTGGGATGATGAAAATTATTATTTGATCGCTTATGATGACGAGGCGCGGAAAATCAAGCATTACCGGGTAGACAAAATGCAGAATATTCTTGCTGAGCAGGAGCCGCGGGAAGGTGTGGAAAGCGGTATGCGCTTTGATATGGCGAAATACTCGCGTAAAATGTTCGGTATGTACGGCGGCGAGATTACCCGGGTGAAGCTCAGATGCAGCAACAACCTGATCGGTGTGATTCTTGATCGGTTTGGCATGAATACCATTATTACACCTGACGGCGATTGCTTTGAGGTTATGATTGAGGCAGCCATAAGCCCGGTGTTTTTATCCTGGGTAATGCAGTTTGGAGATAAGATAAAGATATTAAGCCCTCAGACGGTGATTGATGAACTGAAAAAATTGGCCCGGTGTGTTATGGAACAATATAAAGTATGAAATTTTGCTTTGAAGGAATAAAACTTGACAAAACCTTCATATACATAGTATACTATATATAGTATATAGAATGAATATCATCTCGATAGAAAGCATTTTAAATATTTCACATTGTTTTTATTGCTGTGCAGATCTGCTTTGAAAAAACAACGATTTTAAATTTCCAGGGTTAAGAAAGATTGATAACTTTTGAAAAAAGGAGGGTATTTGTGGCGAGACTAAAGGAGAAGATATCAGAATCACTTTCTTCTGTACTGCCGATCACGGTGATCGTATTCCTTTTATGTATTACTATTGCGCCGGTGACCAATAATGTTTTGATGATGTTTTTGGTAGGCGCGGCCATGGTTATTGCGGGAATGGGCTTCTTTACAATCGGCGTAGAATTATCGATGACGCCGATTGGTGAAAATGTAGGTTCTACTATTACCAAATCAAAAAAGATATGGCTGGTTTCTTTTATCAGTTTTATTATCGGTGTTATTGTTACCGTTTCCGAACCTGATTTGCAGGTGCTTGCTGAACAGGTGCCCACGGTGCCCAATATGGTTTTGATCCTTTCTGTGGCGGTAGGGGTAGGGATTTTTCTTGTAGTGGCAATGCTGCGCTCCATCTTTGGTATTGCATTAAAATATTTGTTAACCGCATTATATGCATTAGTGTTCATCCTTGCATTTTTTACTCCGGCAGACTTTTTGGCGATCGCTTTTGACGCTGGCGGAGTGACTACAGGTCCCATGACGGTTCCGTTCATTATGGCGTTGGGCGTGGGCGTTGCAGCGATTCGGCGCGATAAGCATGCGGCCGACGACAGCTTCGGTCTTGTGGCACTTTCTTCTATAGGACCTATTATTGCGGTGTTGATTTTAGGAATGCTCTATCGTCCGGACGGTTCCTACAGCACGTCTACTGACATTTCGGCAGTGAATAATACACGTGATTTAGGGCAGATATTTGCGGTAAATATGCCCAAATATATGGGTGAAGTTGCGGTTTCATTATTGCCGATTGCCGTTTTTTTTGTTTTGTTTCAGCTTTCGGCCCGAAGCTTTTCTAAAAAAAGAGTGATAAAAATTGCGGTAGGTTTTGTATATACGTATATCGGTTTGGTGTTGTTTTTAACCGGCGCTAACGTAGGTTTTATGCCCGCGGGCAGTTTGATCGGCCAGCAGATTGCGTCGCTGCCGTATAACTGGGTACTGGTGCCGATCGGTATGGTGATCGGATATTTCATCGTTGCGGCTGAACCGGCGGTTTACGTGTTAAACAAACAGGTTGCCCAGCTTACTGTAGGAGAGATCTCCGAAAGAGCGATGGGAATCAGCCTTTCTGTAGGCGTAGCGATTTCTTTGGGATTATCGATGATTCGTGTGCTTACGGGGCTTCCGATTTTATATTTTTTGCTTCCGGGATATTGCTTGGCAATTTTGCTGACATTTGTTACACCGAAGATTTTTACGGCCATTGCTTTTGACTCCGGCGGTGTGGCATCCGGTACAATGACTTCTACTTTTTTGCTTTCTTTTGCAATGGGCGCCTGCAGTGCGGTAGGGGGCAATATTACCACCGATGCTTTTGGTCTGGTAGCCTTGGTTGCTATGACTCCTTTGATCACGATACAGGTTCTTGGGGTGGTTTATAAGATCAAACAGAATAAGGCGCAGAAGCTTGCTGCGGCGGAGGTTCAGTTTGACGATGAAATTATTGAGCTGTAAAGGAGGCTGGCTGTGAATAAGCTGCATTTGCTTTTTACTATTACCGAGCGGGCGCGCAGTGAAGAATTTACGGCGGTATTTAAACCGCTGGTGCCTGTGTTCTGGCAAATCAATGCCCAGGGAACCGCGAGCGGAGATATTCTGGATTATCTGGGTCTGGAGGAAAGCGAGAAAAAGATCTACATTACCGTTTGTGAAACGCATGCCGCTAAAAATATTTTAAACAGCCTTGTGCGGGATCTGATGATCGACGTACCGGGCAACGGAATTGCGTTTACTGTGCCGCTGAGCAGCATCGGCGGGAGAAAAACACTGGAGCTGGTTACCCTGGGGCAGGAGGAAATTGATAAGGAGGAGCAAACCTTGAAGGGGACGGAATACGAAATTATCTTTGCGGTTGCCAATCAGGAATATACGGAATTGGTAATGGAGGCGGCGCGTAAGGCCAATGCCTCGGGCGGAACTGTTATTCATGCCAAGGGAACGCAGGCGAAGGAAGCCGAAAAATTTCTGGGAATGACGCTGGCAGAGGAAAAGGGCATTGTCCTGATTTTAACCAAAACAGAAGACAAAAATGACATTATGCAGGCAATCATTCGGGAGGCCGGCATGGACTCCAAGGCGCAGTCTCTGGTCTTTTCCCTTCCCGTAACCAAAGTTGTGGGCCTTAGGGAAGCGGTAAAAATTGAAGAAGTGTAAAGGTAAAGAAAACAGGCTTTCTTGTTAAAGAGAAGCCTGTTTGTTTTTTTGTAAAAAATTAAGAATCCCTTGGTTTAAAAGGAGTCCAGAAGGTCGGCGTCTTTAAAAAGGGAATCAACAGAAACGCCTAAAATTTTTGCGATTACATATAGCTCTTTATCCGAAGCCAGACGGATTTGCCCCTCTAACTTGGAATAGCTTGTTGGGTTGATATCCAGTCCCATTGCCTGCATACGGCTGATCAGATCTTTTTGCTTGATGCCCATGCTTTTGCGAAGGGCTTCAATATTTCTTCCTACAATGTTGCAGTTCCCGTAACTCTTTTTACGCAGCTTCATATGAAAACCCCAAATAAATTCTATAACAGAATTATAATTTATAAATATCTTGACAAAATTCTGTAACGGAATTATAATAAAAATAATTCTACAACGGAATTATCCTTTATTATGTCCTAATGCTGCTGCAAAATTTGTCTTAAGGAGGCTGAAAATGCGGAAAAGAAGAGTACGGCACTATAAAAATACACGCTCAAAGTGGTATATCGGTCTGGCACTTGTGCTTGTGCTGGCATTGTTCGTCCTTAGCATTACCGCTGTGATTCTATTTTGGCCAGAAAAAAATCCCGCGGGAAATTCGGATTCTATTCCTGTGTTTTCTGAAACAGACGGGAAGGATACACCGGCGGATGCGGAAGCCGTTTATCCGGCAAGCCTGCTGGAGCTGCTGGAGCGCAACCCCGAAACAGAAGAGTTTGTATTGGCATATCCGACAGATCATAAAAAGAAATGGGAGGTTGATCTCAGCGAATATAAGAACAGCAAAACCGTTCCGCTTTTTTTACAGTGGGACAAGCGCTGGGGATATATAGAGTACGGCAGTGATATGGCGGGACTTACCGGCTGCGGTCCGGTATGTCTTTCGATGGTGGCCTATTATTACATCAGAAGCAATGACGTGGCGCCGGATAAAATGATTGAGTTTGCCAAAAAGAACGGATACTGCGTGAAGGGGAAAGGATCTGCCTGGACGCTGATCAGCGAGGGCGCAAAAAAATTGGGTTTAGGAGTGGAGGAATTGCCCTTGGATTCAAGCACCATCTTCAATCTTTTGGAAAAAGGGATTCCAATTGTTTGCGTCATGGGCCCCGGGATTTTTACCTCTACCGGTCATTTTATCGTGCTGACGGGAATCAGAAACGGTAAAATTCTTCTGAATGATCCCAACAGCCGGAAGAATTCTGAAAAAGAATGGTCTCTTTATGAATTTAAAGATCAGATCAAAAATCTTTGGGCGATCAGGGCCTTCTGAAAGTAGCATGATCAGATCCGCGGTTTGCCGGCGACGGCGGGCTGCGGATTTTTTCAGTGCTTTTAGGAAGGCATTGCTGGAAAGGGAGCAGGCATAGATTTATGCGTGTTTGTCACTGCGTATCTCCTGAAACAGGCATATGGAGCTTTGAAAAAGAGAAAGGCTTTTAACGGCGCTCGATAAATCTGCAGATGTGCGATTTTAGCTGCCGGCGCTTTGGGGGCATATATCGGCAGCCGGAAGGAAGCGGGGCAAATACCGGTAAGAGTTGGAAACAGTCGGTGCAGCAATGCAAAAACCAAGCGGAATATGCTCGCGGCAAAGACCTTTTTGAGCTTCATAAAAATGACAAACTATAAGGCATGACGCTGCGGCACAAATCAGCAACGGATCATGATGCCGGCCCAGCTGTGATTCCTGTGATACAGAACCATTTAACGATAATTTAACGTCGCTGTGACAATATATTTAACGCAGCAGCAATATAATGTGCTTAAAAGAGGTGAAATAAGTGATTTATCTTTTAGAAGATGATCCCGGCATCCGCGAACTTGTGGGATATACCTTGAAGAGCGCGGGATTTGAAGCGGAAACATTTGCTTTGCCCAGTGTGTTTTGGGACAGAATGAAAGCGCAGTATCCCGATTTGATTCTGCTGGATATCATGCTGCCGGAGGAGGATGGCATACAAATTTTAAAAAAGCTGCGCAGCCAGACGCCTACCAGGAAAATACCGGTGATGATGATGACGGCTCGCGGTACGGAATACGATAAAGTAATTGGACTTGAAAACGGTGCCGATGACTATTTGCCAAAGCCGTTTGGCATGATGGAGATGATTGCGCGCGTGAAGGCATTACTTAGGAGAAGCGTGCCGGAGGATACGCCGGATTACAGTTTTGAAGGCCTGAGGATCTATTCTGCGCAGCATCTGGTTTTAAGCTGCGGTGAACCGGTTCTTCTGACGTTAAAGGAATATGATCTGTTATGCTTTTTGATCAAAAATGAAAATATAGTTTTAACGCGCGAACAGATTTTGGATCGTGTGTGGGGGATGGCGTCTTACAGCGAAAACCGAACGGTTGATGTTCATATCCGGAGCCTGCGCAACAAGCTGGGAGCTTCGGGGGCGTATATTGAAACCGTGCGGGGCGTGGGGTATAAATTTCATGCCGTTGTAAAAAAACAGAGAAACGAATAAAAAGCAGCCGTATGCGGCTGCTTTTTATATCCTTTAAACGGGAATACCGGATATCTTTTTACACTGATTTTACATTTTATAACCTTTTTTTAACCAAACTAAGTACATGAATTTTATTTTTCCGTTCCATAATGAAAGCGTAGAAAAAAAGAAGGAGAAAAAATGTTATGAAAAAATTTGTTGCAATGGCTGCTTCTGCGCTCTGCCTGATTCTTGCGTTTTCAGGCTGCGGCAATACCGAGAACGGTACGGCCGGAAATGATACGATATCGGTCATTTCCCGGGAGGATGGCTCCGGAACGCGCGGCGCGTTTATTGAGCTGTTCGGCATTGAAGAAAAGGATGCCGAGGGAAAAAAGGTGGATAAGACGGTCAAAACCAGTGAAGAAACCAACAGCACCGGTGTTATGCTGACTACAGTTGCGGGGGATAAAAATGCGATAGGCTATGTATCTTTGGGTTCGTTGGATAATACCGTAAAAGCTGTAAAAATCGATGGCGCCGAAGCGACGGTGGAAAATGTGAAAAACGGCACGTATAAAGTTTCCAGACCGTTTAATATTGCAGTAAAAGAAGGGCTCAGCGAGGTTGCACAGGATTTTGTGGATTACATTCTGAGCACCGAGGGACAGGAGGTTGTACAGAAGAGCGGCTATATTCCGCTGGAGGATACCAAGGCGTATGCTTCTAAAAATCTTTCAGGCAAGGTTACCCTGGCAGGCTCCTCCTCAGTCACCCCAGTGATGGAAAAGTTAAAGGAAGCCTATGTTGCCTTGAACGCCGGCGTTACCATTGAGATTCAGCAAAACGATTCTACCAGCGGTATGAATGCGGCGATTGATGGCATCTGCGATATCGGAATGGCCTCCCGGGAGTTAAAGGACAGTGAGACTGCCGCCGGCTTAACGGGAATTGTAATTGCTACCGACGGAATTGCCGTTATTGTAAATAAAGACAATGCCGCAGCCGATAATCTGAGCAGCGAGCAGGTAAAGAAAATTTATACCGGTGAGATCACCGTATGGTCTGCGCTTAACGCGTAAGTGCAAAAAATTCCCGGACGGAGAAGAATGTTAATGAAAAGATTTACGGAAGCATTTATGAAAATCATCTTTCTCCTTGCCGCATGCATATCAGTTGCCGCCGTGGCGCTGATATGCATTTTCCTGTTTGCCAACGGCATTCCGGCAATGAGCAAGATTGGGTTCCTGGATTTTATAACCGGCACCGAGTGGGCTCCATCTAATGATATTTACGGGATCTTTCCTATGATCGTAGGCAGCCTGTATGTAACCGCGGGAGCGATTCTGACAGGCGTGCCCGTCGGCATTCTGAGCGCGGTATTTATGGCAAAATTTTGCCCTAAAAAGATCTATAAGCCGCTGAAAACCATGGTGGATCTGCTTGCGGGAATCCCTTCTATTGTATACGGCTTTTTTGGTCTTATGGTATTGGTACCGCTGGTACAGCAGCTCTTCGGCAGCAGCGGCAAGGGTGTTCTTACGGCCTCGGTATTACTGGGAATTATGATTCTGCCCACAATCATCAGCGTGTCGGAGGCTTCGATCCGCGCGGTGCCCGAAAGCTATTATGAGGGGGCGCTGGCTTTGGGGGCCACCAAAGAGCGCAGCGTATTCTGCGCGGTTGTTCCCGCGGCTAAATCCGGCATTGTCTCGGGCGTTATTTTAGGCATCGGCCGGGCAATCGGCGAAACCATGGCGATTATTATGGTGGCCGGCAATCAAAAGATTATACCGGAGAGTATTTTAAGCGGTACCCGGACGCTGACAACCAATATTGTTATGGAAATGGGCTATGCGGCCGATCTGCACCGCGAAGCGCTGATTGCCACCGCTGTAGTGCTGTTCGTTTTTATCCTGATAATCAATTTGCTGTTTTCTTTGGTAAAAAGGGGGGATAAGCAATGAGCAGAGTAAGTCTGAAACAGAAGCTGCAGGAATACAGAAAGCATCCGCTTTCTTTTCTGATGCTGCTTTTGGTGATTTTCGCAATCGTAATTACCGTGGGAGTGCTGCTTTCTATTTTAGCCTATATTCTGATAAAGGGTATCCCGAATCTTTCGCCGGAGCTGTTTGCCTGGGAATATAACAGCGAAAACGTATCGATGATGCCCGCCATTGTTAATACCGTTACCGTTACGGCGCTTTCACTGCTGATTGCCATTCCGGCGGGGATATTTTCGGCAGTTTACCTTGCCGAATACGCCCGCCGCGGCAGCCGGATTGTGAAAATCATCCGTGTTACAGCCGAAACGCTTTCCGGAATTCCCTCTATTATTTACGGCCTTTTCGGATATCTGATGTTCGTAGTCTATTTTAAAATGGGATACTCCCTGTTGGCGGGAATTTTGACCCTGGCGATTATGATTCTGCCCCTGATTATGCGCACCACGGAGGAAGCGTTGAAATCCGTGTCCGATACGTACCGCGAGGGCAGCTTCGGTTTAGGCGCGGGAAAGCTGCGCACGGTATTTAAAATTGTATTGCCCTCGGCTGTGCCGGGAATTCTTTCCGGTATTATTTTAAGCATCGGCAGAATCGTGGGGGAAACGGCGGCGCTGATCTATACTGCCGGTACCGTGGCGGGAATTCCCGAGCAGATTACCGGATCGGGACGTACGCTTTCGGTGCACATGTATGCGCTTTGGAACGAGGGATTAAACGGAAAAGAAGCCTATGCCACGGCCGTGGTGCTTCTGTTTCTTGTAATGCTGATGAATCTGCTTTCGGGCTTTATTGCCGGAAAAATAAAAAAGAGGTGACGGATATGGAAAAGCTTACGGTGGAAAAGCTCAATTTATGGTACGGTGATTTTCAGGCTCTGACGGATATCAATATTCAGATTCCCGAAAAGGAAATTACCGCTTTTATCGGACCCTCTGGCTGTGGAAAATCGACGCTGCTGAAAACCCTGAACCGTATGAACGACTTGATCGAAAACTGCCGGATCGAAGGGAAAGTACTGCTGGATAACGAGGATATTTACGGAAAAATGGACGTCAACCTGCTTCGGAAACGGGTGGGGATGGTCTTTCAAAAGCCGAATCCTTTCCCTATGAGCATCTATGATAACATCGCGTTCGGTCCGCGTACGCACGGCGTGCGGTCAAAGCGTCAGCTGGACGAGATCGTTGAAAAATCCCTGCGGGCGGCCGCCGTGTGGGAAGAGACGAAAGACCGCCTGAAAAAGAGCGCGCTGGGAATGTCGGGCGGACAGCAGCAGCGCATCTGTATCGCTCGTGCCCTGGCAGTAGAGCCGGAAGTGCTGCTGATGGATGAGCCCACCAGTGCGCTGGATCCGATTTCCACGGCAAAAATCGAGGATTTAGCTGCGGAGCTGAAAAAAAAGTATACCATTGTAATGGTAACGCACAACATGCAGCAGGCGGTGCGTATTTCTGATAAAACGGCCTTCTTTTTACTGGGAAAAATCATAGAATACAATACAACAGAGGTTCTGTTTTCACGTCCGGCGGATAAGCGCACGGAGGATTATATTACAGGGAGGTTCGGCTGATGAGAAATCGGTTTGATGAACAGCTGGAAAAACTTAATGGGGAGCTTACTCATATGGGCAAGCTCTGTGAAGAGGCAATTTCTTCGGCGGTGGCAGCATTTTTAAGCAGTGACGGCGATGAGGCGCTGATCTGCCGGGCGTTGGAAACCGACGGGGAGATTGATAAAAAGGAGCGGGATATTGAGGCGATGTGTATGCGCCTGCTGCTTTCCCAGCAGCCGGTGGCCCGGGATCTGCGAACAGTTTCCTCAGCGCTGAAGATGATTTCCGATATGGAGCGTATCGGCGATCAGGCTTCGGATATTGCAGAGATCACCAGATCTATGGCACCTAGTACGATTAAAAATGAAGTTCATGTCAAAAACATGACCGAGGCTGCGATTAAAATGGTTACCGACAGTATTGAATCGTTTGTTAAAAAAGATCTTGCGCTGGCGCAGGCGGTCATTGATTATGACGATGTGGTGGACAGGATGTTTGATACGATCAAATGCGAGCTGATCGAACTGATTTCCAATAAAAATGTCAACGGGGAACTGTGTATTGATCTTTTGATGATTGCAAAATATCTGGAGCGTATTGGGGATCATGCCACCAATATTGCCGAGTGGGTCATTTATTCTATTACGGGGCTGCACAATGGGGAATAACGCTTTCTGTATTTTGAGATTTGACAGTATGAAAAGAGAAATCGGGAAGGATTGCGGCGGCGCATCTTTGCCGGGAGACTGAAAAAAAGCCATGCAGTGCATGGCTTTTTTTAGTTTACCTGGATTCTTTCAATATCCGCTCCCAGAGTTTTTAGCTTTTTTACGATATCCTCATAGCCCCGGTCGATATAGTGTACGCCGCTGATGCTGGTGGTTCCCTCCGCCATAAGCCCGGCAACAATCAGGGCCGCGCCGCCCCGGAGATCCAGGGCCTCTACGGCAGTGCCGGTCAGTTTATTTACACCTGTGATGATAGCGACACGGTCAGAATAGTCTACGTTGGCGCCCATCCGGCGCAGTTCATCTAAATGTCGGTAGCGCTGCTCAAAAATCGTTTCAGTTATCATACTCGTTCCGTTGGCTATGGTGAGCAATGCAGAAAACGGCTGCTGCAGGTCGGTAGGAAAGCCGGGATAAACCATGGTTTTTATGTTTACGGCCTTCGGGCGTCCATGCAGAGGAAGGACGCGGAGTGTATCTTCTCCCTCGTCGATTTTGTAACCAGCCTCGTTCAGTTTTGCGGAAAGAGATTCCATATGCGTGGGAATACAGTTTTTTATTGTAATATTGCTGCCGGTAGCGGCGGCAATGATCATCCATGTGCCGGTTTCTATTTGATCGGGTATCAGGGTATAATTGCATGAGTGCAGAGCTTTTACTCCCTTGATACGAATGATATCGGTACCTGCTCCTTTGATATTTGCACCCATGTTATTTAAAAAGTTTGCAACATCAATCACATGTGGTTCTTTCGCGCAGTTGAAGATTGTGGTGCTGCCCTCAGCTTTAACGGCGGCCAGCATAATGTTGATCGTTGCGCCGACGCTTACCACGTCCAAATACACTTCGGCGCCGTGTAAATGCGGCGCAGTAATTTCTACAACATCTGTTTGTTTGATTTTAGCACCAAGAGCCATAAATCCCTTCAGATGCTGGTCAATTGGCCGTTTGCCGATGTAGCAGCCGCCCGGAGGCGGAACCATGGCCTCGCCGAAGCGGCAGAGCATAGCGCCCATTAAATAATAGGAGGCCCGCATTTTTCGTGTAAGGCTCTCTGCGGGGGATACGGAGCGCACGCCTGTAGGATCAATTGTGATCTGTCCGGGTATGCTTAAGTCTACTTTAGCGCCCAAGGAGCGCATAGTTTCGGCAATTACTTTTACGTCGTCAATATCAGGGATATTATCTATTACACAAACGCCGTCAGAAATAAGGGCCGCGGGAATGATCGCCACAGCAGCATTTTTAGCGCCGCTTACGGAGATTTCACCGTGCATTTTTCTGCCGCCGCGTATCAGCAGTTTTTCCAAAATTATGTGGTCTGCCGGAGGGGCAGACGTTCCTCCTAACTGTTAAGACATCATTGCTTATTATTGTAACATTTATACGTTTTTTTTGCAATAACTTTGTAACACCTGTTTCGTGGTTTGCACTGTATTAACAGTATAAACCATTTTTGGATACTGATACAAGAGAATAATTCTTTTTAATTTTTTGTATAAAAGGGATAGAGGAGGCAATAATCAAAACAAGAAAAATGTAAGGAGTGGAAATATGAAAAAGAAATTGATTGCCCTAACCGCTGTGATTACCGTAATAGCGGGGATTCTGATCGGTACAAATTCTAAAAATGATATTGTAAGAATACATATCCTTGCTAACGACAATTCGTCCGAGGCACAGGCAGTAAAGCTGGAGGTCAGGGACGCAGTCAATGAATATTTGGCGCCGCTGTTAAGCGGATGCAAAAAGAAGAGCGATGCAATAGAAATCCTTCAAACCAGTTTGCCGCAGTTGGAGCAACTGGCAAGCGAAACTGCCGGATGCAGCGCTGCCGTGACGCTTGGGCAGGAAGATTTTCCTCAAAAAACCTACAATGATATTGTTTATCCGGCAGGAGAGTATACGGCGCTGATCATTAAATTAGGTGACGGTGCGGGACAAAACTGGTGGTGCGTGGCTTTTCCGCCGATGTGCTATACCAGCTGTGATGAGGATACGGTTGCATATAAATCTCTTATTCTTACTTTTCTTGAAAGGATTGGTATTTTATGAAAAAAGTATTGGCATCTTTTTTAATTCTTTGTACGCTGTGCATTAGTGCATCGGCGCTGTCTTTGAGCTCTGGCAGCAGCGGTGAAACGGTCAGGCAGTTGCAGCAGGCACTTCAGGAAAAAGGTTACGATCCCGGTACGGTGGACGGTATTTTCGGCAGCCGTACCAGGCAGGCGGTGCTGGCATTTCAAAAAGATAATGGCTTGGCTGTAGACGGCATTGCCGGACCCAAAACACTTGCTGCCCTTGGAATTCAGGCAGCCAATACCAACAGCAGTTCGGACATTTATCTGCTTGCCCGTGCCGTATATGGGGAAGCCAGGGGGGAAGTTTATCTTGGCAAAGTCGCTGTAGCTGCGGTTATTTTGAATCGGGTAGATGACCCCAATTTTCCAAATTCTATCTCTGGTGTTATTTATCAGCCTGGTGCTTTTGACGCCGTAAGCGATGGTCAGATCAATCTTGCCCCGGATGAAGAATGTATTCGGGCTGCCCGTGATGCCTTTGGCGGTTGGGATCCGACGAATGGCTGCGTGTATTATTATAATCCGGCTACGGCCACCAATAAATGGATGTTAAGTAAACCCGTGCTGCTGCGAGTAGGCAACCATGTGTTTTGTAAATAAGGAGAAACTATGAAAAAGATCCTTTCGGTTATTGTTATTATTTCGTTGTTTATTTTGCTTTGCGGAGTGAGTGTCTATGCGATTATTATCTCCTCTCGCCGTGATGAGGCAAATCTTCGTTTAGAAAATGCGTATAAGGCTGACCTTCAGGAAGCTGTTTCCGGAATGCGCATGGTAGAAGCGGATCTTTCCAAGCTGATGATTACCGGGAATGAGGCCTCCATATCACAGTTGCTTTCCACTATCGCATTAGAGAGCTCTGCCTGCCAGCAGGCGCTGTCTTCGCTGCCGATCGTAGCTACAGGTGTACAGAATACGCTGAAATTTACGAATCAGCTTTCGTCTTATTGTGTAACGGCTTTGCATTTGCTTACCGGCAGCAATACGCTCCCAGAAAATTTTGATGAACAGATCACCGCGTTTTTTCATACTTGTCAGGATGTCAACGTTCAGCTTTCCATTGTAGAAGATGAAGTCCTTACCGGGATGATTTCTCTGCTTACGGTAAATACGGAAGAGGCAGAAAGCGAAGGAATGTTCGGGAGCATTGCTGATGACATTGTAGAATATCCTTCCGTTATTTTTGACGGACCATTTTCTGACGGACAGGCCCAGAATACTCCGCAGCAGCTGCGGGAAGAGGTTACGCCCGAGCAGGCTGCAGAATATCTGGATTCCTTAGGGTTTACCGCTGATTTTACGGGGCAGATGGAGGGAACCGTACCGGTATATTCCTTTTCAAGTGAAAATCTGGAAATTCAGATTTCCAAGCAGGGCGGGCTTTTGTTGATGGCACTGAATTCCCGTACTGTGGGGGAAATGGTTTTAAGTGAGGAGGAAGCACGCAGCGCTGCTGAAGCTTTTGTACAAAAGCTCAATTATGGGGAATGTGATTTGGTCTGGCAGGAAAATTACAGCAATTGCATCGTATTTAATTTTACCTCCGTGCAGAGCGGTATTGTGATGTATCCGGATATTTTTAAAGTTAAGGTAGCTATGGATACCGGTGAGATTGTGGCTTTTGAAGGAAAAAGCTATATTATGAACAATTTTCCGCGCCAGATTCCGGAGGTAAATATTACCAGCTCTCAGGCGCAGCTGCGATTAAAAGAAAACTTTAATGTGGAAACTTCCCGGCTTTGTATGATTGCCATTAACAATCAGGAAGAGCTGTGCTGGGAATACTACGGCGAGTATGACGGCCTTTCCTATGCGGTGTATATTTCTGCCGTCGACGGCAAGGAAAAAACAAGCTTCCGCATTATCAGCACGGATACAGGGGATATGGTCATATAGTTTTTTTCTATCCGCATAAAATCGAAAAGCCTTTTCTCTTTTAAGAAAAGGCTTTTTTGTGCAAAAATTTTCGGCTGCATTCTTCAGGTGAGCAATGCCGGAAAATATTTTGGAGAAACCACACTGTCCGCGAGCTTTTATAAAGATAACTGGGAAAGAGTTATATAAAGATGATTAAAAGTCCCACAAGCAATCCGGTCATAACGGCAAAGGCCGGCAGTTTGGAGCGCCACATTAGAATGGATTCGGGCAGCAGTTCACCAAATACCACGTACAGCATGGCGCCGCTGGCAAAGCTTAAGGAAAGCGCTAAGGCTGTGTCGCCAATACTGCCGGTATAATAGCCGATTACCGCGCCGATGACCGTCGGGGCACCGCTGAGGGCTGTTATAACTACTGCTTTTGCCTTATGCATTCCTCCGGCAACCAGAGGAACGGATACGGCCATTCCTTCGGGGATATTATGCAGGCCGATCATGATGGCCATTACGAGGCCTAAATTTTCTGTTTTGGCAGCGAAGGAAGCACCGATAACGATTCCTTCGGGTAAATTATGCAGAGCTATGGCACTGGCCATGATAATGCCGGCAACAAACAATTGATAGGCGGAAGATTCTTTTTGATGCTCTTTTAAATGGTCAGCGTGGATCAGTTCGTCCAGGTCATCATGTGCTTTGGGATGATTTGCATCAATGTGTGCTACCTCATGATTGGTACACTGATCGATCCAATAGTTGAGAAGGAACACTACCACATAGCCAAAAAGGATGCCGGCAATGATTAAATAAATAGAGATCTTACTATTGGTTTTGCTTAAATCCAGCGCTTCGGAAATCAGGTCAAAGCACACGATGCTGAGCATAATGCCGCCGGCAAAGCTCAGCAGCAGACTCACGGTTTTTTTGTTGTTTTTAAAGCATACGCCGATCAGTCCGCCGAATCCGGTGCCAAGCACTCCAGCGATAAAAGCCATAAAAATAATAGTCAAAACAGGCAAGTTTTTCATCGTCCTTATGAAAAAAGAATCGAATTAATAGTATCATTATAAGCAGCAGCTTGTCAATACTTTTCGAGCTTTTTTGCAAAGGGGGCGTATCGGCTCAAAAAAAGGATCTGCGGTCATATACCCGCCGATCCTTTTACATTATTTAAACCTCTATTGTAACAAACTGCGGATTTTCCTGCAGCATTTGCGCTAATTGGTTTGCCGGTACTTCCTTCATGGTTTTAAACGAAATTCTATATTCCAGATTTCCGCTTTCCAGTCGTTTTACACGGTTTTTTTGTATTGTGACGGTATATGCTCTAAAGGCACGACATACGGATTCTTCCGCATCAAAGCTGCCTTCTGCTATAATGATGATTTCCCCGACAAAGCTGCTGTCATATCCGGTAAGAATCCGGTGCAGCGTGAGCTGCATTACAATAAGTAATATGGTTGCAAACAGACCGATTATGTAAAGGCCGGCACCAAACGCCATACCGATGCCGCAGGTAGCCCACATTCCCGCGGCGGTTGTAAGGCCCTGTACGGAAGAATTGTTCTGTTTTACTAAAATGACGCCGGCGCCTAAAAAGGGAATACCGGTTACGATTTGTGCCGCTACCCGGCTGGCATCCGCGCTCATTCCTATTGTCAGTACATCAAAAAATCCATATTTGGAAACAATCGTCATCAAAGCGGCGCTGAGGGCAACAACTACATGCGTTCTAACGCCTGCGCCTTTGGAACGGCGGGAGCGTTCGTACCCGATTAGACAGCCGCACAGTGCAGAAATTAGAATACGAAGACAAAAGTTGATTTGTTCGTTGAGATTGAGTGTATCGAAGATTCCAAGCGGTAAATCCATATATACCTCCCAAAATATTAAATTTTAACTTGCCTGCGAGAAAAACAATTATTTTTTTATGCTCCGCTGGATCAGCTTTACAATTTCCATGATCGGAATAATGGCAAAGGCCAGAGCGATTGCAATCAGAAACTCTGTAAGGTTGATTTGTGTAAATTGGAATGCTGCAGCAATCGGATCCACAAACAGAATGATCGTGGTCAGGATAAAGGAGACAGCCATAGCGCCCCAAAGTACAGTGTTGTGTCCTTTAATTCTAAACAGTGATTCCCTGCGGGAACGCATATTGAACGCATGAAAGATCTCTGTCATGGAAAGTGCTACAAACGCCATGGTCATTCCATGCTGGCCGTCGTCAATGAACCGGCCGATAAAATAGGCACCTACGGTAATTGCGGCAATGATAATTCCCTGAAATATAACGTCAAACCCGAGACCGCCGGCAAACACACCATCGTTGGCAGAACGCGGCTTGCGTTTCATAATGTTTTCTTCCGCTTTTTCCATACCCAGAGCGACCGCGGGGAAGGTATCGGTAACCAGGTTGATCCATAAGAGGTGGACTGCCTCCAAAATGGGAAAGCCCAGAAGCGTCGCGGTCAGAATCGTCAGTACTTCCGCCAGGTTGGAGGAGAGCAGAAACTGTATCGCCTTGCGGATATTGTCATAAATGCGCCGGCCTTCTTCCACGGCGGATACAATGGTGGCAAAGTTATCGTCGGCCAGTACCATGTCCGCAACATTTTTGGTAACGTCGGTACCGGTAATACCCATGCCGATGCCGATATCCGCATTTTTGATGGAGGGCGCGTCATTGACGCCGTCGCCGGTCATGGCCGTAATGCAGCCTTTGGCGCGCCATGCGTTTACAATGCGTACTTTGTGCTCGGGCTGTACCCGGGCGTATACATGATATTTTTCTACGGCTTTTTCAAATTCCTCGTCGGAAAATTGATCGATTTCCGCGCCGGTCATTGCCTCTTCGGGAGAGGATATAATGCCCAGCTCCATGGCGATAGCGACGGCTGTATCTTTGTGGTCGCCGGTGATCATAACCGGAGTGACGCCTGCAGCGCGGCAGATATCGATAGCCGGTTTTACCTCTGGGCGTACGGGATCAATCATACCGGTAAGGCCGATAAATACCAGTTCGTTTTCAAGCGCCTGCGGATCGCTGGTTTCCGGCGCTTTGTCGTAGTACTTGTAGGCCGCGGCCAGCACGCGCAGCGCTTTATCGGCAAATTGTTTATTCTTCTCAAGAATCTGTTTTTTCAGTTCTTCTGTCAGCGGTGCTTCGGTACCGTTAAGCAGTATTTTTGTACAGCATTTCAACAACTCGTCGGGTGCGCCCTTGGTGTATTGTATGATTCGATCATCCTGACGGTGCACAGTACTCATCATCTTACGCATGGAGTCAAACGGCGCTTCGTTAATACGAGGGCAGGTTTTTTCCAGCTCTGTTTTGTTCAGCCCCAGGGAATAGGCGTAATTGACCAAAGCACATTCGGTAGGCTCGCCCACAGCGGTAAAGGATTCATCCAGTGCGGCGTCGCTGCAAAGCGCCATGGCGGTGGCAAGCAGGGCTTCATTTTCACCGGTATGGTCTACTACGGTCATTTTATTTTGGGTAAGTGTACCGGTTTTATCGGAGCAAATGACCTGTGCACAGCCTAACGTCTCCACAGCGGTAAGCTTACGGATTACCGCGTTGCGTTTGGACATATTGGTGACGCCGATAGAGAGCACGATGGTTACCACGGCGGCAAGACCTTCGGGAATTGCCGCTACGGCGAGGCTGACGGCGATCATAAACGTATCCATCAGATTTTCGGTGCCGCTGCGCAGCAGATTGAGCAGGAAGACAAATACGCAGATGCCTAAAACAAGGTAGCTTAGAATTTTGCTCAGCTGTGACAGCTTTTTCTGCAGCGGCGTCTGTCCGTCCTCGGCTTTGGTAAGCGCTTCGGCGATCCGGCCCATTTCCGTATCCATTCCGATATCGCATACGGCGGCGACACAGCGGCCGTAGACCACGGTGCTGCCCATATATACCATGTTCTTTCTGTCGCCTAAGGGAACTTCTCCGCTTAAAACACGGGTATGTTTATCTACCGGCACACTTTCGCCTGTAAGGGGGGACTCCTCCACTTTTAAGCTGGCAGCTGTAAGAATACGCGCGTCAGCGGGAACAGCGTCGCCGGCTTCCAATATTATGATATCGCCTCTGACCAGCTCTTCGCTTTTTACACTCAGCAGTTTGCCGTCACGGACTACCTTAGAAGTTGCGGTGGTCATCTCCTGCAGAGCCGCAATGGCTTTTTCAGCCTTACTCTCCTGAAAAACGCCCAACACGGCGTTGATCAGCACTACTGCAAGAATAATGATAACGTCTGTGGGCGATTCCTGATTATACACCGCGGTAATGCCCGACACAACAGCCGCCGCAATTAGGATAATGATCATCGGATCAATCAGCTGTGCGAGAAAGCGCTGCAGCAGCGTGACCTTTTTGCCTTCTTTGAGTTTGTTCGGACCGTACTTTTCCTGCCGCAGACGGACCTCTTCCGCAGAGAGCCCGCCGTCCTGATTGGTTGCCAGCTCCTGTAAAACCTGATCCTCTTCAAGCAAGTATTCTTTCATTTTTCTCTCTCCCAACTTTTTATAAAATAAAAAAAGACCTATCCTGTTTAAAAGCGGATAAGTCTTATCATTTCAATAAAGCCAGCGGAAATTTCCGCGATATGTTGACTTTATCACGCATATGTACGGATGCGTTGATTACTCCCTTATTTCTATATAGTATAGCACCCATGAATTCAAATGTCAATATATTTGCCGGAAAAAATTTTTTGTGTTATAATTCTATATTCCTTAGTATACCGTATATTTATTGTATTTATGAAAAAATAAAAGGAGAATTTATGGCGTGTAAAGCTGCTGTGTTTGACCTTGACGGTACTTTGCTGGATACGCTGGAAGACTTATATGAAAGCGTAAACCGGGCTCTTTTGCATTTTGATTTGCCAAAGAGAACAAAAAGTGAGGTGCAGGCCTTTGTGGGCAACGGCGTGGCCGCGCTGATGGAGAGAGCCGTACCGGAGGGGAGAGAAAATCCGTTTTTTTTGCCGTGTCTGCAATATTTTAAAGAAGATTATGCACGGCACGGCTTGGATCATACGGCGCCTTATCCCGGCATTGTGCCGCTCTTAAATAAACTAAATGCACAAGGTGTTCAGTGCGCCGTTGTTTCCAATAAATTTGACGCAGCAGTAAAAGCATTGACGAAGCATTTTTTTTGTGGCCTGATTTCCTGTGCCAGGGGTGAGAGCGCGAACGTTCGCCGCAAGCCTGCGCCGGATATTGTTTTGGCCGTATTAAAGGAGATGCAGGTTTCTGTGGAAGAAGCCGTATATATCGGGGATTCGGAGGTGGATATCCGTACGGCAGAAAATTGCGGCATACCGTGTATTTCTGTATTATGGGGATTTCGGGAAAAGGAATTTCTACAAAAATGCGGCGCGTCTGTCTTTGCACAGACGCCCGAAGCACTGCTGACGCAGATTTTTTCTTTTTAAATTTTTTTGTTTTATTTTTTGCTTTAGATGCAAAAAATTTTTCACTTGACACCACCCCACGGGGGTATGGTATAATTGAGAAAAATCAGTTCGGCTTTGATCAGATAAAAAGCATAATTAGAGCCTGTATGTAAATAATGAAAACAGGAGGTCTTTTGATGAAGCAACGTTTTAATGTTACGGGGATGACCTGCAGCGCTTGCAGCGCCCATGTACAGGGCAGTGTATGTAAGCTTAAAGGCGTGGAGAAAGCAGAGGTTAATTTGCTGACCAATTCCATGACGGTGGAGTATGATGCGCAGAATGTAACCCCGAACGATATTATACAGGCGGTGGAAAAAGCCGGTTATGGCGCTTACACCGAGGAAAAAAAGAGCTCGCAAGCTAAAACGGAAAGCCAGAGCGGCGAGGAAGCTGCCGCTATAAAGAAACGCCTGATTCTTTCCGTTGTTTTTCTGGCATTGCTGATGTATATCAGTATGGGTCATATGCTTTCCCTGCCTTTGCCCCAGGTACTGCACAGCAATATGATGCTGTTTTCTCTTACACAATTTTTGCTGCTGCTGCCGGTACTGTTCTTAAACCGGAGCTATTACAGCAAGGGCATTAAAGCGCTGCTTGGTGGCGCGCCGAATATGGATACCTTGATTGCTCTGGGATCGGGGGCATCCCTGCTCTACAGTATCTATGCCATGCTGGCGATTGCCTTTTTTACAGGAGAGGGAAACTTTGAAGCCGCGCGTACCTATGGAATGAATTTGTATTTTGAGTCTGCCGGGATGATTTTAACGCTGATTACTCTGGGTAAATTTTTAGAGGCGCGGGCCAAAAACAAAACATCCGATGCATTAAAAAAACTGATACAATTAAAGCCTGAGACCGTAAACGTTCTGCGGGACGGAAAAGAAGAGAAGATCCCGGCCGGCGAGGTGCAGAAGGGCGATATTCTGATCGTACGCGGCGGTGAGCGTTTAGCGGTGGACGGCGTTGTTGTTGCGGGACGCGGCGTGCTGGATGAATCGGCTATTACCGGTGAGAGTATTCCGGTGGAAAAAGCAGAGGGAGACAGCGTTGTAAGCGCTTCCATCAATACTTCGGGCGTCATGCAGGTTATGGCACAGAAGGTGGGGGAGGAAACTACGCTCTCCCAGATTATTCGGCTGGTGGAGGATGCGGCGGGCTCCAAGGCGCCTATCGCGCGGCTGGCGGATAAGATCAGCGGGATTTTTGTGCCGGTTGTCATCTCTATTGCGCTGGTTACTTTGGTTGTATGGCTTGCAGTGGGGCAGACTTTTGCCTTCGCCCTTTCTATGGCAATTGCAGTGCTGGTGATCTCCTGCCCCTGCGCGCTGGGGCTGGCAACCCCCACGGCTATTATGGTGGGAACCGGCGTAGGCGCACAGAATCATATTTTAATTAAATCCGCCGAGGCCTTGGAAACTGCGCATCTGGTGCATACTGTAGTAATGGATAAGACCGGTACAATTACTGAGGGAAAGCCATCCGTAACGGATGTAGTCTGTGTTGATGGAAAAGAAGAAGATTTTCTTTCAGAAGCCGCGGCGGTGGAAAATCTTTCGGAGCATCCGCTCTCCCGTGCGGTTACTGCCTTTGCACAGGCCAGGGGATTTTCTCTTCCTGCTGCAACAGATTTTCAGGCAATAGCAGGCGGCGGTATTATTGGATGCATAAATGAGCATAAAATCATTTGTGGAAATCAAAAAATTATGCAGCAATTTTCTGTAGATATTTCGGTACTGGAGGAAAGGGCGCAGGCACTTTCGCGGGAGGGAAAGACCGTTATTTTTGTTGCCCGGGATACCGCTTTAAGCGGATTGATTGCCGTGGCGGATACGATAAAAAGCGAGAGCGTACGGGCAGTGAAGATGTTTAAGGATATGGGTATTGATGTGATCATGCTTACCGGCGACAACGAACAGACAGCCGCGGCCATTCAGAAGCAGGTGGGGATCGATACCGTGATTGCACAGGTATTGCCCGAAGAAAAGGAGCAGCATATCCGCGCTCTGCAGGCAAAGGGGCAAAAAGTGGCTATGATCGGCGACGGCATCAACGACGCGCCGGCGCTGGCCCGAGCTGACGTGGGAATCGCTATCGGTGCGGGTACGGATATCGCGATGGATTCGGCAGATATCGTGCTGGTTCGGGGGGAGCTGACCGACGCTGCCACTGCGGTACGCCTGAGCAAGGCGGTAATCCGGAATATTAAGGAAAATCTGTTCTGGGCGTTTTTTTATAATATCATTTGTATTCCTTTGGCGGCCGGCGTATTTTATCCGCTGCTGCATTGGACGCTGAATCCGATGATCGGAGCGGCGGCCATGAGCTTGAGCTCGATATTTGTGGTATCTAACGCACTTCGCCTTAAGCTGTTTAAGCCCGGCGTAAGCGTTGAAAAAAATACAGAACAAAAAAAGGAGAGTATCAAAATGAAAAAAACAATTATGATCGACGGTATGATGTGTGCTCACTGCCAGGGGCATGTTTCAAAGGCGCTGAATGCACTTGACGGCGTTTCGGCCGAGGTTTCTTTAGAGGATAAGGCTGCCTATGTGACCCTTGAAAAAGAGGTAAGCGACGAGGTTTTAAAGCAGGCTGTTGCAGACGCCGGCTATACCGTGACCGGTATCCGCTGATGCAGGCGGATAAGGTGAAGGTCTCCCGGCTGATTAAAACGGCCCGCGGTCAGCTTGACGGCATTTTGAAAATGATAGAGGACGACCGCTACTGTATTGATATCGCCAATCAGCTGATGGCGTCGGAGGCAATTTTAAAGCGGGCCAATAAGGAAATCCTCGCCGCACATATGGCGCATTGTGTAAAAACAGCGGTAGCCGGCGAGGATGCCGATCAAAAAATCGGTGAAATCATTGCTGTGATCGACAAAGCGATTGATATGTAATTTTTAGGCAGAACTAAAAAAAATCTTCTCAGGTAAGAGAAGATTTTTTTCAGTTTATCAAACCCGTATTCTGAGGGATGGTTCTTTTTACCGGCCTTCCGTTTGCCGGCCGGGGCCGCTTGATTATGGGGTTTTGGCAGGTTTGCACACTGCGTTTTTTCTCAAACGCCCGCGCCCTTTCATAGAGCGGCGGCATGGAATGTCTTCTTTTGAAAAAACGCCGGTCTTGCGGTTTAAATTTCAATATCCGCATAAATAGGGCAATGATCCGAAGCGTCCAACGCCTCCTGATCCTGTACGGTAACAAAGCGCGTGCATACGGCGTCCTTTAGAAAAATATGATCGATAGAATCTTTTGCCGTACGGGTAGGATGAAAGAGTGAGCCGCTATGGTAGAGGCAGTTTTCTTCATCAAATTCAGGGTAGACGTGGTGGGAACAGATTTTGTGCGGGACAATAGCAGAAGCCAGAGTAAGGCCGGAGGATAACAACATTTGCAAAGGAAGCGTATATTCTTCACAGTTAAAATCCCCGGTAATAATGAAAGGTATCTGCCGGTATGGTAGTTTTTCAATAAAAGCCAGCAGTTGGGAAGAGTTTTGCTTCCGCGTTTGCTCTCCCTGCTCATTATGTTCCCAGAAATAATGCAGGTTGATGTGGATAAAGCGGCTGTTTTCCAAAGAAAAAAGACCCCAGGTAATACTTTTGGAATTCCAGTCGTTGGGGCCGTTAAATAAAAACCATCCGCCGTCCTCCAAGTGCAAGGAGTGATGGTATAGAATTGGGGTAAAGTTGTTCGCATCCATCGGGGAAGGATCCAATTCTAAATATTTAGGCCTGCACAAGGAGAAAATATTATTTTTTTCTTGGCGGGATTTGGGGGAACACTCCTGCAGGCCAATACTTTGAGGGGCATATTTTTGAAAAACTCCGGCTAAAAGATCGTCCCGGTTGGCAATGGGGCGGTTGCCGGGGCAATTGCCCCAGATGTTGCTGCTCATAATGCGAATATTCATAAGATTTACCTCCGGTTTTGATAAGGGAAAGAACGACCTTTTTGCTATGCTGTGCGGAGCAGTAACTTATAAAGAATTCCGGCTGTTTTTTTTCAGTGTGAGCCAAAGATCCATTTCGGTTAGCTTTTGGGAATTGAATACGCCGTCGGCATTGATATCAATCCGCTCAGTTTGCTCTAATGCCTCTTCTATCAGCCTGTCGCATTCAAGCAGGGCTTCGGCTTTGCACACTTCCTCCAGCTTGGGGCGGGTAGCGGGGTGGCGGGGCGTAAATACCGTGCAGCAATCTTCAAAGGGAAGAATGGAGGTTTCGTAGGTGCCGATATTCTGGGCAATTTCCATGATCTCCAGTTTATCCATTCCGATTACCGGCCGGAATACCGGCAGCTCTACCGCGCTGTCGGTCACGTGCAGGCTCTCCATCGTCTGGCTAGCTACCTGGCCGATGCTCTCGCCGGTAGCCAGGGCGCCGCAGCCGCGGGCGGCGGCGATTTTCTGAGCGATTTTCATCATAAAGCGCCGCGTCAGCAGGGTTAAAAACTGGTCGGGGCAGCGGTCATAGATTTCCTCCTGGATATGGGTAAAGGGAACGATGAACACGGAAAGACGGGAGGTATAGCGGCACAGCTGGGCGGCCAGCTCAAAGACTTTTTCCTTGGCGCGCTCGGAAGTATGCGGAAAGCTGTAAAAATGCACGGCATCCAGCTGTACGCCGCGCTTGGCGATCATATAGCCGGCCACGGGGCTGTCGATGCCGCCGGAGAGCAGCAGTGCCGCCCGGCCGTTGGTGCCGATGGGCAGTCCGCCCACTGCGGGAATGTTTTCAAAATATACATAGGCTTTTTCACGGATTTCCACCTCAAGCAGGCAGTCCGGCGTATGCAGATTTACCTTCATCTCGGGCAGCTGTTCTAAAATGCCGCCGCCTACCGCCGCGCCGATTTCGGGGGATTCCATCGGGAAGGTCTTGTCCGCACGGCGGGCCTTTACCTTAAAGGTGCCCGAGGTGATTTTTGCGTTTTTAAGCATATCCACGGCATTGGCAATGATGATATCCAGGTCTTTTTCAATCTCTCTGGCCGGAGAAAGAGCATGAATGCCGAAAATGCGGCTCAAAATCTCCAGCGCCTCTTCCAGCCGCTGCGGGGGAATGTTGTAGACAAAGATACGGCTTTGACTGATGGTTACTTTTATGGCGGTAAAGCTTTTTAAGGCCAGTTTGATGTTATTGATAAGCGTCCGCTCAAAAAAAGGCCGGTTTTGCCCCTTGAGATGAAGCTCGCCGACTTTTACGATAATCATGTTGCAGTATTCCATAAAAAACTCCTTATTTACGTTTGTATTTTCGCAGATATTCTACTTTTTCCTGAATAAGCGCGGATGCCGCCGCGGCTTCTTCTGTCGTGTTGAAAGCGCCGAAGCTCAGACGCACGGCGGATTCTGCGACCTTGGGTGGAATTTGCATGGCGGCCAGCACATGGCTGATTTTGCTTGAACGGCTGGTGCAAGCAGAGCCTTTCCCCAGAATAACCGAATCCTCCAGTGCATTTTGCAGGGTAGAGGCCTTTACGCCGCAGAATGCGATGCTTAAAATGTTCGGCGCGCCGGCAGCTGCATCACCGAGCACTTGGGTATCGGGCAGCGCCGTCAGGCGGCGGAGATATTCCTGTTTGATTTCATTCAGCTGTGCGGCAAAACGTTCAGGACATTTCAGCTCCTCAACAGCTTTGGCAAAGCCTAGAATTCCCGGTGTGTTTACCGTGCCGGAGCGCAGTCCCCGTTGCTGCCCGCCGCCTAAAAGATACGGGCGGAAGGGCGTGCCTTTTTTTATGTACAGCGCACCGACGCCCTTAGGGCCGTGCAGCTTATGCGCGCTGACAGAATACAGGTCAGCATTTAAATTTTTCATATCTGCGCATACGTGCATAAAGGCTTGAACGCCGTCGGAATGAAACAACGTATGCGGATTTTTTTGCTTTACGGCAGAAACAAGGGCGGCAATGTCATTAACGGCGCCGGTTTCGTTATTTACGTGCATGATGCTGACAAGGCCGGTGTTTTCGTTTACCCTGTCGGCAAGAATTTCCGGCAGGACTCTGCCGATACTGTCAACGGGACAGAGCTGTATTTTACAGCCGCGCTCCTCCAGCAGACGCTGGCAATTGAGTACGGCGTGGTGCTCCGCCGCCGAAACAACGACCTCGCTTCCGGCGGGAGCACAAAGAAGCGCCGTATTGTCACTTTCGGTTCCGCCGGAGGTAAAAAGCAACTCCTCCGGCCGGCAGTTTAAAGCGCCGGCAACCGTTTTTGCGGCGCTCTCTATGGCTTTTTCCGTATCCAGCGCTTTTTTGTAGGGGGAAGAGGCGTTAAAATAATTCTGCGTCAAGGCCTCCTGCACAACGGAAGCAACGGAATCAAACGCCCGCGTTGTAGCGCTGTTGTCTAAATAGATCATCGGTTCAGTTCCTTTTGCAGGGCCTGCAGCAGCTTCATATTGGGTTCAAAGACAATGGCCAGCTGTTCGCCGCTTTTTTCGGCCAATAAAATATATTTCCGGATTTCAGGGTTCCTCGTACAGTCGATCTTTTTTGCCTGCAGCTGCAGAAAGCGTTCCTTACTGTACGGCTCTATGCGTTTGACGGTGCTTAAGGGAAGTACGGCAAGCTCCTTGCGCGCTCTTAGATTTTTGATTTTGGCAAAGGTCAGCGTATCATCTTCAATAATATAGTCAAATTCTATTAATGTATTTTCTTTTGCAAAAAAGAAAAAGACCGCTAAAATAAAACAAAAAACAGAGGGGACAATGCCAGCTGCGCTCCCGTATCCCTCCGTTGCGGAGTAAAATGCATAAAACAGGCATAATAAGGCGCATACGCCGAAAGCGACGGCAAGGGTCAAATAGGTGGAATATTTCAATTTATCTTTAGCGTAAAGCTTTTCATCCATGCGGCGCACGGTCTGTTCCATAGAATCCATTAAGAATCACCTCTTTATAAATTTTATCATAGAACAGGGGATTTTACAAGTAAATAATAGAATAGAGAAATAAAAACGGCTTAAAACGGAAAGAATATGGCGCGGAGAGCAAAGTTTTATTTGACAGTCTTGCCATCCTGTGATAATATTATTTCGCCGCACAGCGTCCGGTTTGTAAAATTCCGTTTGGATACCGGCTTTTGGCGAGATTTGTAGAGGAGGTGCTACAGAATGTTTGCAGTAATTCAAACAGGCGGTAAGCAGTACCGCGTACAGGAAGGCGACGTAATTTATATTGAAAAACTCAACGCTGAGGTTGAAGCATCGGTAAAATTTGATGTTTTGATGTGCGGCGAGGGCGACAGTGTAAAAATCGGAACCCCGGTAGTAGAAGGCGCAAGCGTAGAGGGCAAGGTTCTGGCTCAGGATAAGAGCAAAAAGGTAGTGGTATTCAAGTATAAGAGCAAAAAGAACTACCGCAAGACCACAGGCCACCGTCAGCCCTATACTAAGGTTGAAATCCAGAAGATTTCTCAGTAAGCAATGACAAAAATCAAAATATTCAGAAGCAGCAGCGGTGCAATTACGGGCTTTTCAGCCTCGGGGCATGCGTCTGAGGACGGACAGCAGGGCAGCGATATCTACTGCGCGGCGGTTTCGGCCATCACACAGACAGCCTGCATCGGTCTGGAAGAGGTTGCGAAGGTTAGGCTGAAGCTGAATATGCGCAGCGGGTATCTTTCGGCGCGGCTTGCTCCGGAGGAGGCCGCAGGCGAAGTGTGCCGCACAATTTTGGAAACCATGTTTCTGGGGCTTGTATCGTTTGACGAGGCAAATCCCGGGCATATACAAATTATGGAGGAGGTGCAGTAAGAATGCTCCGCATGGACATACAGTTATTCGCCCATAAAAAGGGTGTTGGTTCAACTAAGAACGGACGTGACAGCGAATCCAAGCGCCTTGGCGTAAAGCGTGCCGACGGTCAGACCGTAACGGCCGGCAATATTCTGGTGCGCCAGAGGGGAACAAAAATTCACCCTGGTCAGAATGTTGGCAGAGGCAGCGACGATACACTGTTTGCTTTGGTTGACGGCGTTGTTCGTTTTGAACATAAGGGGAAGGATAAAAAGCAGGTAAGCGTACATCCTGTAGCCTGATTTAAGACTATACAGCCGCAGTTTTGCGGCTGTTTTTTTCATATGTTTCAGATAGAAATAAAAGATTTTGATTTAAAAAACACCTTTGAAAACGGCCAGTGCTTTCGGTTTAGCCCCTATAAGGGCGGTTATTTGGGCATTGCGCTGGGAGAGGTGCTTTATTTGGAAAAAACGGGGGAAACAACCCTTTGGATAGACGGCGTGGAATCGGCGGTATTTGCCAAAAAATTCGTGCCGTATTTTGATCTGCAGACGGATTATTCGCTTATAGCGGCGTCCTTTCCCAAAGAGGAAAATCTGCAGAGGGCAATGGCCTATGGAAGGGGAATGCGGATCCTGCGTCAGGATGCCTGGGAAGTGCTGGTTTCCTTTATCATCTCACAGAACAATCACATTGGCCGGATCAAAGCGATTATAGAACGCATCAGCAGCCGTTACGGAAGTCCGCTTACCTATGACGACGCGGTTTTTTACACGTTTCCCACGGCGGAACAGCTGAAGGATGTTTCAGCCGGGGAGTATGCGGACTTGGGCTGCGGCTACCGGGCCGGATATCTGGAGGAGATTGTAAAAAACAGGCTGGAGGGAAAAATCGATCTTGACAGACTGCAGAAATGCGGGTATGATTGTGCTAAGGAGACTTTGCTTTCCTTTAAAGGTATCGGCCCTAAGGTAGCAGACTGTATTCTGCTTTTCGGCCTGGGCTATACGCAGGCCTTTCCGGTAGATACCTGGATAAAAAAGGTGATGGAAACGCTGTATTTAAAAAAACCGGCGTCCAAGGTACAAATCGAACGGTTTGCCTGTGAAATTTTTGGTAGGTACGCCGGATTTGCTCAGCAGTGTCTGTTCTATTATGCCAGAGAGCATAAAATAAAAGGAATCGAGGAAGCAACGTGAAAATTTGCTCTAATTGCGGACGTATTTATGACGATGCCTTGATGGCATGCGATCGCTGTGGCTGGAGGGAAGAGAACGATTATTGCTGCTGCAGCGCCGTGCATGAAGCAGGGGACGTATACTGCAGTATGTGCGGAAAGAAAATTACGCGGACAGAGAAGAGCGGAACCTGTGTTTGTGGAATGGTGAATCCGTCGGATGCGCGGTTTTGCCGTCAGTGCGGCAAAAAAATTGCGACGGAAGCGGCTGATTTCTGCTGCTGCGGTGCATTTAATCCGATTAACGCGGTATATTGCAGAAACTGCGGAAAACCGTTGAACAAGGTTCCGTGTCCCGTTTGCGGACAAAGGATGAATCAGGGCAGCGTCTGTGCGTATTGCGGGCATAGAGCGGCTCCGCCGGTGCCGCCGGTGGGAGCGCTGCCGCCGGTACCTAAAAATCCTGTGGGGCTGGTGATTGGCCTTTGGATTGGCGCATTTTGTTTGCTTAGCGCGATTTGTTTCTTTATTTAAGTCTTATGTTTTGCGCTCGTGCAGCGGGAAACTCAAAAAAACGGAAGTATTTTGCAGGTTACTTTTAGAAAATGCCCGAATCTTTTTCGGAAACGATTTCAATATCTCATATGCTGAGCCAAAATGAAAAACGGTCCAAAGGAAATTTCTTTTGGACCGTTTTATATTACGATACCGGCTGCTTTTTGTTATTCATAGAAAAATGAAAAAATAGTGAAAATAAAAAATAAGCCTTGACTTGGAGTCAACTCTAAGTGCTATGATAAAAACAATAAAGTTATAATGCGAGGAATATCAATGCAAATTGAAAATAAAATTTACGATGAAGAACGGGCCCTGTATCATTTGCAGAGGACAACGGTTAAGGACTGTACTTTTGCCGGTGCGGCTGACGGAGAATCTGCTTTAAAGGAGTGCCGGCATATTGTAGTAGCTGACTGCAGGTTCGCATTGCGGTATCCGATTTGGCACGCAAGGGATTTTTTAGTTCAACGTTCCAAAATGGAAGAAACCGCGCGGGCACCGCTTTGGTACTGCAGGGACGGAAGAATTGCCGATACTGAAATTTTGGGAATAAAGTGTCTGCGGGAATGTGAGAATATTGCTTTAGAAGGATGCAAGATCGTTTCCTCTGAATTCGGATGGCGGTGCCGCAAAATCAAAAGCACGGACTGCCGGATTGAATCGGAATATTTTTTATTTGAAAGCAAGGATGCTCAAATACGTTCCCTTGAGCTGCAGGGAAAATATTCGTTTCAGTATACCAGGGGAATCGTAATTGAGGATTCGGTGCTGAACACCAAGGATGCGTTCTGGCACAGCAAAAACGTAACTGTGAGAAACAGCACGGTTCAGGGAGAATATTTAGGATGGTATTCCGAGGGATTGACGCTGGAGAATTGCCGGATTATGGGTACACAGCCTTTATGCTACTGCAAAAAACTGAAGCTGACCAACTGTACCATGGAGCAGGCGGATCTTGCGTTTGAATATTCTGAAGTAGAGGCTCAGATCAGCGGAGAAATTCTTTCGGTCAAGAATCCAAAATCGGGCTTTATTACCGCGGACAAAATCGGAGATGTGATATGGGAGGATTCACTGATGAGATCAAATTGCAGAATTACACAGAGAAGGGGATAGGGCTTTGTGTATTTCCGCGGCAGGGAGGAACAATGGGTAAGCGGATTGAACATGTAAAAAGAATGGGAATTGCAGGACTGGTGATGCTCAGTATGCTGTTTTTGACGGCGTGCGGAGGGAGGGATACGGCTTGGACCTTCCCCACGGCTGCTGTTTCAGAGAGTGCGGTTACCCCAAAGGTCTCTCCGGGACCGATCAGCCTGCATGTTGCCACATATAATATTCAGCACGGCGCTATGGTAGACTGTGATTATTCGCTGATCGGCCAAAAGATTGCAGAGCTTGAGATTGATGTAATAGGTCTGCAGGAAGTGGATCAGAAGACGGAACGTATCGGCGGACGGGACGCGCTGCAGGAGCTTTCAATGGCATCGGGGTGTCCGTTTTATGCGTTTGCCAAGGCTCTTGATCTTTTGGGCGGCGAATACGGCGTTGCCATTTTAAGCCGGTATGAAATCGTAAGCTTTGAAACCGTATTGCTCTATTCCGAAGGGACGGAGCAGCGTGTGCTGGGGCATGCGGTTCTTCGTGTCGGGACGGAACTGATTGATTTTTTTGTAACGCATTTAACTTTTGGAAGAAATACAGATATTCGGAAAAGACAGTTGGAGGATATTGCGCAGGAACTTGCAAAAACGGAGGAGTATCTAATTACTGGAGATTTTAATACATCGGATTATCAGGAGTTTGAGATATTTCCCGGCGCGACGCCTTTAAACTGCTTTGAGCGGTATTTTGAAACCTTTTATACTTATCACTTGGGGTCGGACAATATTATTCTGTCCTCAGGCTGGAGCGGTGATGCTGTTCAAATGGAAACATTTCAATATTCGGATCATTATATGCTGCATGCCATGGTTACTCAACAGTAGCGTATATCTTTTAAGCCCCGATTTTTACAGTAAAAGCAGAGGATAAGCCTTTTTTAGGTGACAGTTCCAGAGAAATGGATCCGTATGCTGTAAAAAGCATCGTCAATTTTATAAAAAAGAGATCCGGTGCGTTGCCGGATCTCTTTGCAGAGATTGACTGCTGTTTTATTATTTTCCACTTTCACCGTAGTTTGAAAGGACTCTGGCGGAGGGATCGTTTACATCGCAGCCCTGCCAGGCTTTGTTTGGCATCCAGAAATCCGTAATCATTTGTGATTGCCCGGGATAATATTTTTCAAATATTTCACGGTAAAGAAGCGATTCTTTGGTAAACGGTGTGGCATGCGTATACCGCAGGCGTTTTTGCACATATTCTTTTTGCGTATAGTGGCTTTCTGCATATTCCTTCAGGTAATCTACCATGGAATGGCCCACGGCGTCGGAAAAGGCAGCTTTTTCACGGTAAAGAATATCAGAAGGAAGATAATCCCCCTCAAAAGCCCGGCGAAGCAAATATTTCCCCTTGCCGTAGGAATTGAGCTTTTTTTGCGGATCTACGGACATTACATATTTTACAAAATCCAAATCTCCGAATGGCACGCGGGCTTCTAAGGAATTGACTGAAATACAGCGGTCGGCGCGCAGGACATCGTACATATGCAGCTCCCGGATTCGTTTTTCCGATTCTTTTTGGAATTCCTCGGCTGAAGGCGCAAAATCGGTATATTTATAGCCGAACAGCTCATCAGAGATTTCGCCGGTCAGCAGAACACGGATATCCGTGTTTTCATGGATCCATTTGCAGAGAAGATACATTCCCATGCTGGCACGGATGGTAGTGATATCATAGGTTCCCAGCAGGTGAATGACTTCTTCTAATGTATTCAGCACCTGCTGTTTTGTCATTAGAACCTCTGTATGTCTGCTGCCGATATAATCGGCTACTTGTCTGGCATATTTTAAATCAATGGCGTCCTCGCGCATACCGATGGCAAAGGTGCGGATGGGTGCTTTGCTTTTTTTGGCGGCAATTGCACATACAAGGGAGGAATCAAGACCGCCGGAGAGTAAAAAACCGATTTTGGCATCGGCGACCAGCCTTTTTTCTACCCCCGTAATCAGCTTATCATGAATATTTTTGCAAACGATTTCCAGGTCGTCATAACAAACGGTTTTTACCCGCGCAATATCGTCATAGCAAATAAAGCGGCCGTTTTTATAATAATGTCCCGGGGGAAAGGGAAGAATCGTATCGCATAGCCCTGTAAGGTTTTTTGCTTCGCTTGCAAAAACAAGCGCACCGTATTTATCATACCCGTAATAAAGCGGACGGATACCGATAGGATCCCTTGCGGCGATATATTCCTTTGTTTGTGCGTCATACAAGATCAGTGCAAATTCGGCATCCAGCATTGAAAACATATCGGTTCCGTATTCCCGGTACATCGGCAGCAGAATTTCGCAGTCAGAACCGCTTTGGAACGTGTACTTTTTGGACAGCTGTGCCTTTAATTTTTCATATCCGTATATTTCCCCGTTACATACGGCGTAATTGCCATCCAGTTCAAATGGCTGCATACCCTCGGGCGTCAGCCCCATAATAGCCAAGCGGTGAAATCCCAGTAACCCATTCCCTGTGTCGATGATTCTGCTGTCGTCAGGTCCCCTGGAAATTGTTTGGTCAAAGCCTTTTTTAAAAGCAGAAAAGTCGGCACAGCTGTCGCAATACCCCATAATGGAACACATGGTAAAATCCTCCTTATACATTCAGCATTCAATAGGGCAAGTGCTGGAACTCGCTGTGCCACCTATCTTTTTTCTCTTACCGGCTTTTCACAAAGCCTTGCCCCGGTAACGGGGGGCAATTCGGCGCGCTTACTTGGAATTTTCCTTTGGGCTTGCAGCTTATCCGGTGTTCTTCTCACGGACTCGGCTGTATGGCTTTCACTATCCCATACTCGCTGAAAGGGATTTTCCGTGATACTTCTCCGGATTCAAACGCTTTTTATTATTCTACGTCCTGAAGAGCGTCATATCCTTCTTCACCGGTGCGGACCTTCACAATATTTTCAACATCGTAAACAAAGATCTTGCCGTCTCCGATATGGCCGGTATAGAGAGCTTTTTTTGCTGTTTCAATCACGTTCCGTACCGGGATTTTGCTTACCACGATATCAACTTGCACCTTCGGCAGAAGATTCGTTTCTACCGGGACGCCACGGTAATATTCCGGCCGGCCTCCCTGTACGCCGCAGCCGAGTACGTGAGAAACTGTCATTCCGGTAATTCCAAGCTCGCTCATTGCTGCTTTCAGGGCATCAAAACGGGATTCTTTACAGATGATTTCTATTTTTGTGAACTTGGGTGTACCGTCTTCAAAAACAGGCATCTTTTTTACGGGAACCGCTTCGGCGACCGGAACGTCAGCAGAGATTGCGGTGATTCCATCCTCCGGGGCGAAGGAAGCATATTTATTTACTGCGGGAGCAAAGTCGGGATAGGCACTGGGAAGACCGTGCTCAGAGATATCCAGTCCGGCGAGTTCATCTTCTGCCGAAGCCCGGAGTCCATGTGCTTTGCGGATTACGGCAAAGGTGATAACCATCATAACGGTTGCATATACGGCCACAGTCAGAACACCCAACGCTTGGATGCCCAACAGCTGGAAAGAACCGGTATATAAGAGACCGGAAAGGCCAGCGGGGGCGTCGGGATTGGCCAGCAGGCCCACGGCCAGCGTTCCCCAGATGCCGTTTGCCATATGCACGCCGACCGCGCCTACGGGATCGTCGATATGAAATTTCAGGTCAAGAGCTTCAACGACGACAACGACAAGGATGCCGGATACAATTCCTACCACCGTCGCACCGATTGCATCCAGGGCGTCACAGCCGGCGGTGATGCCGACAAGGCCCGCCAAGGAGGCGTTGAGACACATGGATACATCGGGCTTTCCATTTTTGATCCAGGTATAGATCATTGTGGTTACTGTCGCTAAGGCCGGTGCGATTGTAGTGGTAAGAAAGACAGAGGCGAGTTCAGACGGTGTGGTTGCGGCCGCCCCGTTAAAGCCATACCAGCCCAGCCACAGAATGAATACGCCGAGCGCACCAAGTGTAATGGAATGACCTGGAATGGCATTGACCTTTATTACTTTTCCGTTCTTATCCTTCACATATTTTCCAATACGAGGCCCCAGGAAAATAGCCCCTACTAATGCGGCGATGCCGCCTACCATGTGAATGGCGCAGGATCCTGCGTAATCATGGAATCCAAGCTGTGACAGCCAGCCGCCGCCCCAGATCCAGTGCGCTTCAATTGGGTAAATGACAAGAGAGATCACAGCCGAATAAATACAATAGGCAGAAAATTTTGTACGTTCTGCCATTGCGCCGGAGACGATAGTAGCTGCTGTTGCACAAAAAATTAGATTGAACACGAAAGTTGAGGCCCCGGTAAAGCCGCCGTCGGCAGGGCTTGCAATAAATGCTTTAAAGTTCGCCCACATATCCATGTTCGGCAGACCGATTAACCCGAATAAAGTATCCTCACCCATCATCAGCGTGTAGCCAAGCAGAGAAAATACCACAGTACCGATGCAAAAATCCATCAGATTTTTCATGATGATATTGCCGGCGTTTTTAGCCCTGGTAAAACCTGTTTCTACCATGGCAAAGCCCGCTTGCATCCAGAAGACGAGGGCTGCTCCAATCAGGAGCCAGAATTCTATTGTCATAAAAAACACCACCTTTTTATTTTACACTAAACAGCAGTTTTTCATAGGTCGGGAAAGGCCAATATTTTTCTGCTGTAAGAGTTTCCGCTTCGTCGCAGACGACCCGCAGCTCCGCCATTTTCTGAAGAATAATATCGCGGATGATACAGGAGGCCTCAGTAATATCGGCGCACGTTTGATATTTGATCAGTGAAGTCTCCAGTGCCGATGTTGCCGCGTCGATTTCATCGACCAGGACGGATAATTTTTTAATAGCACCCTTTTCATATTTACCAGAAAGCTCCGGAACAACGGCAAGCTTGACTGCAAGCGTATCGGCAAGTTCTTTTGTATAGGCTTCTACTGCCGGAAGGATTTCTTTTTTTGCCATATCCACCATAGTGAGTGCTTCAATATTTACGGTTTTGCAATAGTTTTCCAGCGTGATCTCATATCGGGACTGAATTTCCGCCGGAGAAAATATTTTATGAGAGGTGAGCATCTCCACATTCTTTTTTTCTAAAATTGCAGGCAGCGCATCCGGTGTAGTGCGCAGATTCAAAAGCCCTCTTTTTTCTGTTGCCTCTTTAATCCAGGCATCGTCATAACCGTTTCCGTTGAAAATGATACGCTTGTGATCCTTAATCGTTTTTTGAATCATGTCGTGCAGCGCCGTTTCAAAATTCTCCGCGTTTTCCAGCCGGTCGGCGTAGATCTTTAAAGATTCAGCAACCGCGGCATTCAGCATAATGTTGGCGCAGGCGATGCTGTTGGAAGAGCCGAGCATACGAAATTCGAATTTGTTCCCGGTAAAGGCGAAGGGGGAAGTCCGGTTGCGGTCGGTTGTATCGCGGGTAAATCGGGGCAGTACATGAACGCCGAGCTTCATAACTGTTTTTTCTGCCGCACTGTAAGGAGTATCGTTTTCAATTGCTTCCAGTACGGCGGTCAGTTCGTCGCCGAGAAACATGGATACTACTGCAGGAGGCGCTTCGTTTGCGCCTAAGCGGTGATCGTTTCCGGCCGTAGCGACCGATAGACGCAGCAGATCTTGATAGTCATCCACAGCTTTGATCACTGCACAGAGGAACAACAGAAACTGGGCATTTTCGTAAGGGGTTTCACCGGGAGTCAGCAGGTTCACGCCGGTATTGGTTGCCATGGACCAGTTGTTATGTTTGCCGCTGCCGTTGACACCGGCAAAAGGCTTCTCATGCAACAGGCATACGAGCCCATGACGCGAGGCCACTTTTTGCATGACTTCCATGGTAAGCTGGTTGTGGTCGGTAGCAATATTGGTGGTAGTATAGATTGGCGCTAATTCATGCTGCGCGGGAGCCACTTCGTTATGCTCCGTTTTTGCAAGGATTCCAAGCTTCCAAAGCTCTTCGTTCAAATCTGCCATATAGGCCGCGACCCTTGGTTTGATGACACCAAAATAGTGATCGTCCATTTCCTGCCCTTTTGGGGGCTTGGCACCGAAAAGGGTTCGGCCGGTAAACATTAGATCTTTGCGCTGTTCATACACTGCTTTATCGATCAGAAAATATTCCTGTTCAGGACCTACGGAGGTACGTACACACTTTACCTCGGTATTTCCAAACAGCCGGAGGATGCGCAGCGCCTGTTTGTTCAGAGCTTCCATTGAGCGGAGCAGAGGCGTCTTTTTGTCCAGAGCTTCTCCGCCGTAGGAACAGAACGCGGTGGGAATACAGAGAGTTTTATCCTTGATAAAAGCGTAGGAGGTAGGATCCCAGGCCGTATAGCCTCTGGCTTCAAAGGTGGCGCGCAGTCCGCCGGAAGGAAAAGAAGAAGCATCGGGTTCTCCTTTTATCAGTTCTTTGCCGGAAAATTCCATAATAACGCGTCCGTCGGGGGCGGGAGAAATAAAGCTGTCATGCTTTTCCGCGGTAATACCGGTAAGGGGCTGGAACCAGTGTGTAAAATGTGTTGCGCCGTGTGCAATGGCCCAGTCCTTCATAGCTGCTGCAACAGCATTGGCAACATCATTGTTCAGCTTGGCGCCTTCATCAATCGTTTTTTTGAGCGATTCGTAGATGTCAGCGGACAGGTTCGCTTTCATGACTCTGTCGTCAAAAACGAGATTTCCGAAATAATCTGATACTGTGTTCATAAAACTACACTCCTTTTTTAATAAAAAATAAGACAATACACCTTGAAAGACCAAGACGTCATTGCCTCGTTTTATTTATAAAAAGAAAAAAGCGCCTCAGAGAAATTGTTTATCTCTAAGACGCCTTTGCCTTTATGGGTAATAGTTTACTCGCTTTTTTTGATTTGTCAAGTCTTTTTTTAAAAAAATTTTTCTTTTAAAAACCGATTGACAGAGCCTGGCATATATGCTATGATGTAGCCTGATGAGCAAAGGCGTTCATTCATTTACAGGGAGTTTCTGTTCCCTTGTTTGAATGAACGTCTTTCCTTTTTTGGCTGAGAAAGGATGAGGATTATGAAAATAGAGGGGCAGGTTCGGATTCCGTCCGGATGTGCGATATCGGCTGTTATTGCCAAGGACGGAAGCAAAATGACAGGGGAAAAGATTATAGAAAGTATGCTTCCCATGCACGATCGCTCCAACGGACTTGGCGGTGGGTTTGCCGGTTATGGAATTTATCCGGAATATAGGGAGTTCTATGCGTTTCATATTTTTTATGATGATGATAATTCCCGGGTAGAATGCGAGAGAATGCTGAAAGAACGATTTGAGATTGTAAAATCAGAAAATATTCCGATTCGAAAGATTCCTGAAATAACGGATATCCCTCTGATATGGAGATATTTTTTAGCGCCGCTTTCTTCTGTGCTGTCTCGTTTGCAGCTGGATGAAAAGGAGTATGTGGCGCGTACTGTTATGTATATCAATACCAAGCTTGACGGAGCTTATGTGTTTTCTTCCGGTAAAAATATGGGGGCGTTTAAAGCTGTGGGATTTCCTGAAGATGTAGGACGGTTTTACCGCCTGGAGGAATATGAAGCTTATTCCTGGACGGCACACGGACGGTATCCTACCAATACACCCGGCTGGTGGGGCGGTGCGCATCCGTTTTCTTTGCTGGATTATTCTATTGTGCATAACGGGGAGATCTCTTCTTACGATGCAAACCGCAGGTATATCGAAATGTTTGGTTATAAATGTACATTGCAGACCGATACGGAGGTCATCACGTATATTGCTGATTATCTTTTACGCCGGCAGGGGTTGACGCTTGAGGAAACCGCGTCGGTCATTGCAGCTCCGTTTTGGAGTACGATCCGGGAAAAAGATTCCGGTGCGGCGCAGCAGCTTGCATATTTGCGTACCGTATATCCAAGCCTTTTGATCACAGGACCGTTTTCAATTATTCTCGGCTTCAGCGGCGGCTTAATGGCCTTAAATGACCGCTTGAAGCTGCGTTCCATGGTCGTTGCCGAAAAGGGAGAGAAAGTATTCATTGCAAGTGAGGAGGCCGCTATTCGGAAAATGGAACCGGACGCGGAAAATATTTATGCTCCTGCCGGGGGAGAGCCGGTTATTGTAAAGGTGAAAGAGGGTGCGTATTGATGGCTGTTTCCTATATTGTTCCTGAATTTGAAGTGCTCCGCAGCCGTGACCGCTGTATTGCCTGCCGTGTTTGCGAACGCCAATGCGCCAATGGGGTACATAGCTTTGATGAAGAGGGAAAGGTCATGCTCAGCGACGAAGCTAAATGCGTGGATTGCCAGCGCTGTGTGTCGCTTTGCCCGACCCACGCGTTGAAAATCATTAAGAATGAATGTTCTTTTCGGGAGAATGCAAACTGGCAGAGCGACACGATTAAAGAAATTTACAAGCAGGCTTCCAGCGGAGGCGTATTGCTTTCGTCTATGGGAAATCCCAAGCCCCTGCCGGTGTATTGGGACAGAATTTTGATTAATGCTTCCCAGGTGACCAATCCGCCGATCGATCCTTTGCGCGAGCCGATGGAAACCCGGGTGTTTCTTGGAAAAAAGCCCGCAGAGATTCGAAGGATTTCAAGCGGAGAGCTTGATACCAAGCTGCCGCCGCAGCTGGAACTTTCCATGCCGGTTATGTTTTCGGCAATGAGTTATGGTTCTATCAGCTATAATGCCCATGAGAGCCTTGCACGTGCGGCGAAGGAACTTGGAATTTTTTATAACACCGGTGAGGGCGGCCTGCATGAGGATTTTTACTGCTATGGCGAGAATACTATTGTACAAGTGGCGTCTGGACGTTTTGGCGTATATGAAACATATTTGAACGCCGGCGCTGCGATAGAAATTAAAATGGGGCAGGGGGCTAAGCCGGGAATAGGCGGACACCTGCCGGGGGCAAAAATTGTAGGGGATGTTTCCCGGACAAGGATGATTCCGGAGGGCTCCGATGCGATTTCGCCGGCGCCGCATCACGATATTTATTCTATTGAGGATCTGCGTCAGCTGGTATATTCTTTAAAAGAGGCTACGCAATATGCAAAGCCGGTTATTGTAAAGGTTGCCGCTGTGCATAATATTGCCGCGATTGCCAGCGGTATTGCCCGCAGTGGTGCAGATATTATTGCCATTGACGGCTTCCGCGGCGGAACCGGAGCAGCACCTACCCGGATTCGGGATCATGTGGGAATCCCGATTGAGCTTGCCCTGGCGGCAGTGGATCAGCGGCTGCGGGACGAGGGGATCCGCAATAATGTTTCCTTGGTTGTAGGGGGAAGCATCCGTTCGGCTGCGGATGTGATTAAAGCCGTAGCACTCGGTGCGGATGCGTGCTATATAGCAACAGCGGCACTTCTGGCATTAGGATGTCACTTGTGCCGTACCTGCCAAAGCGGAAAATGTAACTGGGGGATTGCCACCCAGCGCCCGGAACTTGTGAAGCGGCTGAATCCGAATATCGGTGCAGAACGGCTGGTGAATCTGATGACCGCATGGCGGCATGAGATCAAGGAATTGATGGGTGGTATGGGAATTAATTCTATAGAAGCATTGCGCGGAAACCGATTGATGCTGCGCGGTGTAAGTATGACGGAAAAGGAGCTTGAGATCCTCGGTATCTCACACGCGGGAGAATGAAACGGATATATGTAAATGAAGAATGGTGTTTGGGCTGCCGCCTTTGTGAATATAACTGCGCTTATGCGAATTCCGGCATCAGCGGTATGGCAAAGGCGTTAAAGGATAAAAGGGTTTATCCTAACATTCGTGTTGAAGGAAATGACGGTCTTTCTTATGCCGTATCCTGCCGTCATTGCATGGATCCTCTTTGTGTAAAAAGCTGTATTTCCGGTGCGCTGAAAGTCGAAGACGGCGTTATTTGTATCGATCATACCAGGTGCGTCGGATGCCTTACATGTATTCTGGTCTGTCCTTACGGTGCGGTTGCACAAGGGGAAAACGGAGCGGTGCAGAAATGTGAATTGTGCCTGAAAAATGAGGTGGGAGAGCCCGCCTGTGTGGCCGGCTGTCCCAACCGGGCGATTGTATATGAGGAGAGGTAATATGAAAAAATATGTAATTATCGGAAACGGTATTGCCGCCGCCAGTTGTATTGAGGGGATCCGCAGTATGGACAGGGAAGGTTCCATTACAGTTATTTCGGCGGAGAAATATCCCGTTTACTGCCGGCCGTTGATTTCCTATTATTTAGAGGATAAGACGGATCTTCAGCGCATGGGGTACCGACCGGCAAATTTTTATGAAGAAAACGCCTGTACGGTTCTTTATGGAAAAAAAGCCGGACATATCGATTCGAAAGCAAAAAAAGTTTTGTTGGAAACAGGCGAAATCCTGGAGTATGACGCACTGTGTATTGCTGTGGGAGCGGAACCTTTTGTTCCGCCGATGGAGGGATTGGAAAAGGTAAAAGAGAAATATACATTTTTAACGTTGGAAGACGCTCTAAACATAAAAAAAACCGTTGATGCAGACAGCCGTGTTTTGATTATCGGCGCGGGTCTGATCGGTTTAAAATGTGCTGAGGGATTGCACAAAACGGTAAAGAGCATCACGGTGTGCGATTTATCTGACCGTGTATTATCCAGTATTCTTGACCGAGAGAGTGCTTCTTTGGCGCAGCATCATTTGGAGAAGAACGGAATCTGTTTTCTGCTTAATGATTCTGTAGTACGTTTTGAGGAAAAGGCGGCGGTGATGAGGAGCGGCGCACGGGTAGAATTTGACCTTGTGGTTTTGGCAGTGGGCGTGCGGGCCAATATTGGATTGATCCGTGAGATCGGGGGCGCCTGCTCCCGGGGGATTACAGTAGATACCTCTATGAGAACATCAATTCCGGCTGTTTTTGCGGCGGGAGATTGTACGGAAAGTATGGATATTTCAGATAAAGCCGTTAAAGTGATGGCGCTGCTTCCTAATGCAAGCATGCAGGGGCGCTGTGCAGGCATCAATATGGCGGGAGGACACAGCGAATTTGACTGTGCTGTTCCTATGAACTCTATTGGCTTTTTTGGATTTCATGTGATGACGGCCGGCAGCAGAGATGCTTCTGCGGAGGTATATGAGGAACGATCAGAGGAAGGGCTTCGGAAGCTGTTTGTAAAGGATGGAAAGCTGGTCGGGTTTGAATTGATTGGAGATGTGGCGCGCGCAGGGATTTATACGAATCTGATTCGTACGCAGACACCATTGGATGCTGTAGATTTTGAAAATTTGAAAAAAAATCCGAATTTATTTGCTTTTAATCAAAAATATCGTAAAAATATACTGGAAGGTGTGGTATAATAATGATAATTGATGCGGCAGGACTTGACTTTTCCGCTTTGAATGAGGCAATTCGGGACAGTGATAAAAATTGTGTTATTAAAGGCTGCTTGGGGCAGCGCTTTATTGCGGCGGGAATGAAGGATAAACAGATCCGGATTGAAGGGATCCCGGGAAATGCGCTTGGAGCGTACCTCAGCGGCGCTTTTATTACTGTGGAGGGCAACGCGCAGGATGCCGTAGGCGATACTATGAATGATGGGACGATTGTGATCCATGGCAATATAGGGGACGCCGCAGGATATGCCATGCGCGGCGGACAGATTTATATCAAGGGGAATGCCGGATATCGCGCGGGAATCCATATGAAAGAATATGAGGCAAAGAAGCCGGTCATTGTGATCGGCGGCAGAGCTGGAAGTTTTTTGGGTGAGTATCAGGCGGGAGGTCTCATTGTAGTATTGGGTCTGCATAACGACGGCAAGGCTCTGATAGGGAATTTTCCGTGTACGGGAATGCATGGCGGAAAGATGATCCTTCGTGGGGATGTTTCTGCTGTTCACTTTCCGCATCAGGTTACGTCCCATCCCGCAGAACGGGAGGAGCTTTCGGAGATAGAGCCGTTTGTTCGGCAGTTTTGCCGGCTTTTTGGTTATGATGCGGAAATGATGCTGAAAAGCCCCTATACAGTAATAACGCCGGACAGTAAAAACCCGTATAAGCAGATGTACGTTGCAAATTAGGAAAGGCAGGATAGCGTATGAAATATTCCAAGGACGAAATCAAGCAATATATCGTGGAAGAGGATGTAAAATTTATTCGAATGGCTTTTTGTGATATCTATGGAAACCAGAAAAATATTTCCATTATGCCGCAGGAGCTTGACAGAGCATTTGAATATGGGATTGCCATCGATGCTTCGGCCATTGCTGGATTTGGCGATGAGATCCATTCAGATCTGTTTCTTCATCCGGATACCTCCACACTTGCCGTTTTACCGTGGCGTCCGGAACATGGAAGAGTTGTGCGGATGTTTTGCTCTGTTGCGCATCCTGACGGTACTATTTTTGAGGCAGATACCCGAACAATTTTAAAGCAAGCGGTTCAAGATGCTCAAAAAGAGGGAATCTCTTTTGGATTTGGTTCAGAAATGGAGTTTTATTTATTTGAGCGGGATGAAAGCGGTGCTCCCACAAAGATTCCTTATGATACTGCCGGCTATATGGATATTGCACCGGAGGATAAGGGAGAAAATGTGCGCCGTGAAATCTGCCTGACTTTAGAACAGATGGGAATCAAGCCGGAAAGTTCTCATCATGAGGAGGGACCGGGACAGAACGAGATTGATTTTCGGTATTCTGACCCGCTTACAGCGGCAGATCATGCCGTTACGTTCCGCGCGGTTGTCAATACGATCGCCGCGAGAAACGGCCTGTATGCTGATTTTTCACCGAAACCACTAAAAGATCAGCCCGGAAACGGAATGCATATCAACATTTCTGCCGTAAGCAGAGATAAACGCGAGATTATGCCCTTGCTGATTGCGGGAATCCTTTCCCATGTTGCGGATATAACGGTATTTTTAAATACCACGGAGGCTTCGTATCAGCGTTTTGGCAGCCAGAAAGCGCCGCGGTATATTTCCTGGTCCAGCCAGAATCGTTCCCAGTTGATTCGCATTCCGGCGGCAACGGGCGAATATAAACGGGCAGAGCTGCGGTCGCCGGATCCTTTGTGTAACCCTTACATAGCTTTTGCACTGTTGATCCGGGCCGGACTTGACGGCATTCAAAACAATGCTGTTTTACCCCCTGCGGCCGATATTAACCTGTATACGGCTTCTGCTAAGGTCACAGCGGGATACCGTGTACTGCCGCAGACTTTGGCAGAAGCAAAGGCTTCCGCTGCCGGCAGTGATTTTATTGCAAAATGCCTGCCGTCGTCTATCATAAAGCAGTATACACGATGATTGATAAGGGAGGAAGCAAATGGATTTTACAGAACGCTGTTACAGTTTGCTTTTGGTATCATCCTCTGCAAAATTCAATGAATCTTTGCTTGCGCTGCTTTCTGAACCCCGTTATCAGCCGACGGTTCTTGCTTCAGATGTGACGAGTGCCAGGCGCTGTTTGCTGGAAAACAGTTTTGATATTGTAATTATCAACACTCCCCTTCCCGACAGCTTTGGTACGCGGTTGGCCCTTGATGCTTGTGAAAACAGCAGTGCGGGAGTATTGCTACTGGTAAAGGCGGAACATTATTCTGATATCAATGCACGTGTTTCTCCCTACGGAATCCTTGTCCTCTCAAAGCCTACGCCGATACAAATGATTACGCAGTCCTTGCTGCTGCTGTGCGGCACACGGGAGCGACTGCGGAAAATGGAACAAAAAACAGCGTCGATTGAAGAAAAGATGGAAGAGATTCGCATTGTGAACCGTGCAAAGTGGTTGTTGATTGAACAATTAAAGATGACGGAAAAGGAAGCGCATCGGTATATTGAAAAGCAGGCGATGGATCGGTGTGTCACCCGCCGCATTGTTGCAGAAAAGATACTTGCCACCTATAAATGACGGGGAAGCAGGAAAACCATGAAACAATAATAAGAAAGAAGGAACTGAAAGATGCTTACAGCAATTGTCGGAATCAATTGGGGGGATGAGGGAAAGGGCCGTATGGTGGATCTTCTTTCCTCGGATTATGAGATTATTTGCCGGTATCAGGGCGGCAATAACGCAGGACATACAGTGATTAATGACAGGGGAAAATTTGTTTTGAATTTGCTACCCTCGGGGATTCTGCGTGAAACGACTGTTAATATTATGGGAAACGGCATGGTGATCGATCTGGAGCATTTGGCAGGAGAAATCGGGGCGCTTACCGAAAAGGGAATCCGCATCACACCGGATAATTTAAAAATCAGCAATAAAGCCATTGTATGTTTGCCGTATCATAAATTGCAGGATATTATGGAAGAAGAGCGTCTGCAGGATAAAAAGTTCGGATCCACCCGCCGGGGAATCGCCCCGGTTTATGCGGATAAATATATGAAAAAAGGAATCCGCATGGAAGAGCTGCTGGATATGGATGCGCTTAAAGAGCGCGTAAGAGATTTGGTTGCATGGAAGAATCTTACGGTATCAGGCTACGGCCATGTACCTATTGATCCTGATGAAACGCTGCGATGGCTTGAAAATTACGGCAGCAAAATCGCGCCGTATATTACAGATGTATCTCAATATCTTTTAAGCGCTGTAAAGGAAGGAAAAGATATACTGTTTGAAGCGCAGCTTGGCGCGCTGCGGGATATTGATTTCGGTATTTATCCGTATACGTCGTCTTCTCAGACGCTGGCCTCTTACGCACCGATTGGCGCGGGTATTCCCGGCGTGCGCCTGGATTCTGTTATCGGTATTATGAAAGCGTATTCCACCTGTGTAGGGGAAGGGCCGTTCACGGTGGAAATGTTTGGCGCTGAAGCTGAGAATCTCCGCGCTGCGGGCGGAGAATACGGAGCTGCTACCGGACGGCCGCGCCGTGTAGGCCCCTTTGATATACCGGCTTCCCGCTACGGTGTAGGCGTGCAGGGCGCGAATTGCATTGCTTTGACGAAGCTGGATGTATTGTCTTATATGGATCGAATCCCGGTTTGTACCGCTTACGAAATAGACGGTGAGATAACTACGGAGTTTCCTACAGGGGAGCGCTTGAATCGGGCAAAGCCTGTTCTTACATATCTGGAGGGATTCGGCGATGTTTCCAAATGCAGAAAGCGCGAAGAGCTTCCGCAGGCGGCTAAGGCGTATATCCGATATATAGAAGAAAAAATAGACAGCCCGATCCGATATGTTTCTGTCGGGGCGGGAAGAGAGGAATATATAAAATTTTAATTGACCGCAAAAGCTTGCGTTTCAGTTTGCGATGGCGGACTGTGAACGGGCTTTGTTTTTTCTGGAGGATATGATGAAATTTACTAAAATGCATGGACTCGGTAATGACTATCTGTATGTATTTTCCCAAACTGAGCCCCAGGATCCGCAAGGCCTTGCCGTCAGGCTTTCTGATCGGCATTTCGGTGCGGGTTCCGATGGAATGATCTGGATTCTGCCATCGGTAAAAGCAGATTATAAAATGCGCATCTTTAATGCCGACGGCAGTGAAGCCATGATGTGCGGCAACGGAATTCGCTGTGTGGGAAAATATGTGTATGATAAGGGTTATACGGATAAAACGCACCTTGCAATTGAAACGCTTTCCGGAATGAAAACGCTTGTACTTACTGTGGAAAAAGGAAAAGTGCGGCGCGTTTCGGTTGAAATGGGAAAAGCAGATGTCGGGCTTTTGCAGGAGATGACCGTATGCGGACAGAAAATCGAGTATATACCTGTTTCTATGGGAAATCCTCATGCGGTTTTGTTTACCGATGATGCACAGAATGCGCCCCTTTCCACACTGGGAGCGGCATTGGAAAAGCATCCCGCGTTTCCTGACGGCGTGAATGTGGAATTTGTTCAGGTTCTCTCAGGGGATAAGCTCCGAATGCGCGTGTGGGAACGAGGTAGTGGCATTACGATGGCCTGCGGGACAGGAGCCTGCGCTTCTGCGGCAGCGGCGGTACATGCCGGCTTTTGTGCTGCGGGTACAGAAATTGAGGTTCTGCTGGACGGAGGTCCGCTGTCTGTACAGGTATCTTCAGAGGATGCGGTAACGATGACTGGTCCGGCGGAAATGATATATGAAGGAGAAACAATTGATGACAATTCTGAACTCTCATTATAAAGAATTAAAAGATTCTTACTTGTTTTATAATATTGCGCAAAAAACCCAAGCTTATATGCAGGAGTATCCTGACGCCCATTTGCTGAGGCTTGGAATCGGGGATGTTACGCTTCCACTTTGCGGCGCTGTGATCAAGGCACTTCATGAGGCGGTGGAGGATCAGGCAAAAAGGGAGACTTTTCACGGATATATGCCTGAGTGCGGAGCAGATTTTTTCAAACAGGCGGTAAAAGGATATTATGCGGGCAGAAATATTCTACTGGATATCGATGAAATCTTTGTTTCCAGTGGAGCCAGCGATGAGCTTGGCGATATTTTAGATCTGTTTGACCAGAAGAATACGGCGCTGGTCATGGAACCGGCATATCCGGCCTATGTGGATGCCAATATCATTGCCGGGCACAGACTGATTCATTTTCCTTCTGAAAAAGAGAACGGCTTTGTTCCGATGCCTGATAGCAGCATCCAGGCGGATATTATCTATATTTGTTCACCTAATAATCCCACCGGGGCCGTTTTCAGCAGGGAAAAACTGCAGGCGTGGGTGGAGTATGCCAATCAAGTCGGGGCAGTTATCATCTTTGATGCCGCGTATGAGGCTTTTATTGAGGAAAAAGAGATTCCACACAGTATTTTTGAAATAGAGGGGAGCCGCACCTGTGCGATAGAGATTTGCTCGCTCTCTAAAACAGCGGGCTTTACCGGAACACGATGCGGGTATACGGTTATTCCCAAAGAACTGGTCCGCGGCGATATGCAGCTTAACCGTATGTGGGTACGCAACCGTACGACTAAAACAAACGGAGTATCCTATATTCTTCAGCGCGGTGCTGCCGCAGTATTTACAGAGGAAGGACAGAGACAGGTACGGGAGAACATTGCGGTATATAAGGCAAATGCCGCTGTTTTAATGAAAGCGTTGGATGAATGCGGCATCTGGTATTGCGGCGGAAAAAATGCCCCGTATATTTGGCTGCGGTGTCCTCAGGGCATGGATAGCTGGACGCTTTTTGATTTTCTGCTTCACCGTGTACAGATCGTCGGCACGCCTGGAGAGGGCTTTGGCAAATGCGGCAGGGAGTATTTCCGGCTGTCAACCTTCGGCGATCCTGAGGATACAAAGGAAGCCGCAGCGCGGCTTGTAGAGCTGTTTAAAAAAAATTAAAAACCTAAAGGTTCTCCGGCAAGGATTACTTTGATCCGTCCCTTGGGCCGGCAGAGCCGAGTGATTAAGAGCTGTGCACAAATAGAATCAGGAGAGGTACAGTCTGCACAAATACCCGTCTGGCGGCATGGGGTTGAAAGCTCAAAACGCTGAGTGTTCAGCGGTGCGGCCTGCTGCCGGACGCGGGAAATAGCGTCGGTAAGGGTATAAGCAATTTTGTTGATGCCTGCAAGCACAATGATATTTTTAGGACCGTAGGCCAGGGCGGCGACCCGGTTGCCTGTGCCGTCGAGGTTGACCAGCTCTCCGGTTATGCTGACGGCGTTTGTGCTCATCAGATAAAAATCGGCGCAAAAGGCCTGGCGATAGAAATCCTGTTTTTGCTCCTGAGGGACGTTTTCCCGATCCCAGAGCCGGTAATTGCCGTCTTTAAGCATTGTGAGCAGCCCGGATTCTTCAAGGGACATCGAACCGCCCCAGGTAACAGAAGCGTTTTCTGAAATGTAGGAAAGCGCTTTTTTTGCGGCTTCCTCCGCCGTTGTACAATAACAGGCGTCAAAAAAACGGGCGTTTAGATTTTTGACTGCCGTATGGCCTAAAAGTTCATTTCGGGATGATTGAAAATTCATATAAACTCCTCCTTATACATACATTATAATGCTTTGAGCGTATTTTAACAAGTAAATGAGAATTTGCCGGGTACAGGCAAAAAGGCGGCTTATAAAAATATTATACGATTAAAACGGGAGGAAATAAAATGGCGATCGTGCTGTTTTTGACAGGACTTCTTTTTTTGATAAAGGGCGGGGACTGGTTTGTTGAAGCTGCGGCGGGAATTGCGCGCCGTTTCCATGTGCCGGAGTTTATTATCGGGGCAACAGTCGTTTCCATCGGCACCACATTGCCGGAGGTCATGGTGTCAGTTTCTTCAGCGCTTGGCGGCCATGGGGAAATGTCGTATGGAAATGCAATCGGCTCTGTTATTTGTAACACGGCGCTGATTGCCGCGCTTTCAATTACGGTAAAACCCGGAAAAACGGATGGGAAGGCGCTGAGAATACCGGCGGCATTTTTCTTTTTTGCCGCCGCTGTTTACGGACTGACCGCCTATACTTCTGGATATTTCAGCCGCGCGACAGGTGTCGTTCTGCTGAGCATTTTTTTTGTTTATATTGCTTTTACCTTAAAAAAAGCAAAAAGCGAAACGAATTTTACAGCCAATTCGACAGATGTCCCGCAGAGTACGGCGGTTAAAGATAGCTTTTTGCTGTTTCTGGGGGCTGTATTGATTGCTTTTGGCGCAAATTTGCTGGTACATAACGGTATTATCATTGCGCAGTCTCTCGGTGTGCCGGAGGCGGTGATTGCGCTGACTTTTGTAGCCATCGGTACTTCACTGCCAGAACTGGTTACGGCAGTTACCGCTCTGGTCAAGGGACATGGCGCACTTTCCCTGGGTAATATTATAGGTGCGAATCTTTTTAATTTGGTACTGGTTAGCGGGTTAGCGGCTGCGGTGGCTCCTTTCCATATTCCACAGGGAACTATGATGGGAGGAATTTCGGCCTCTTTGCTGATAGATTTGCCTGTTATGCTTCTTTGTATGGCCGTTCTGATCTTTCCGCTGCTGAAACGGGGACGGCTGTTCCGGTGGCAGGGAATCCTTTTGTTATTGCTCTATGCTGCCTTTTGCATGATACAGTTTTCAGCAGTGTAAAAATTAAAATATCTTTTTCACATATGAGCATGTAAGCAGAATATTTGAGCGCTAACAAATTATGAGGAAAAGCAGACGTATCTTTTTCTTTGGGAAAGCTGTTTTCAGTAAATTATGTGTTTTGATTTTGTTAGGGTAAGTTTAGTTTTTATAGGAGAGCTTCTTTTTGTGTTGTTTGAAGAAAATCACCATGTGCAATCAACACGACGGAAATTTTTTCGGTCATATATTTTTTCTGGTCGGTGTCTATGAGCAGGATTTGTGCGGAGGTTGGCCGGGGAAGACGTCCGTTTTTATCAAAGCCCAGCATGACGCAGTCGGAGCGGCTGAAGGAAAAGAGTGCCGTATAGACTCTTCTTGTTTTAGGCAGGATTTCTAAAGGAGTATCCTGAAGATTTTGGGATGGCAGCAGGGAAAAGATTCTTCGGGAAAGAGAAACCTCTTCACAGAAAATATCGACTGCACCGCCGGAGAATAACAGCGGCCGGGCGGAACTGTTGTAAATTTCAACGGAAACACGGCCTTGAGCGGAATTTTCCTCGGAATCGTTCTGCGCATACGCCAGTTCAATGGAGAGAATGTCTTCAAAAATCCGTACCGTGCACTGGCCGTTATCCATATACATGGTGTCTAGGTCCATGCGGGAGGCTTTTTGGTTGCAGGTGCCCTTGCGGATATAGATATCTCCCTTTTCGGTTTTGCCGCCGGGGCCGCAGGTTTCCTTGATCATGTACGGCGGATTGACGTTGGAGGCTAAAATTTTAATATAGCCGATCATGCGCTTTTTATATTCAAAAATACCGGATTCAATGTCAACAAAGGGCTCAATGGCATGGTTTAGATAGGCGTCCAGGTCATCCGCCGGCGGAAAGGTTTGGGGCGGGATTCCCACAATTTCCCTGGATTTATCGTCAATGCCGAAAATCAGATATTTATCTTCTCCCGAAACATTGGCGAAAGCAGCGATATCTTTGGCAAAATCGGAGTTTTTAAGTTTTTTGTAAAAATCCCGTTTAAAATCTACCGTAGGAGTCTCGCGGCGATTTTGAATTAGGGAGATCACTTCCTGTTGATTGCTCAAGTTCATTCACCTCCCGGATAAATTATAAAAATATTATAGCACATATTATAGTAAAAACGCAAGAAAGGCAATGAATATCGCAGAAATAATTTTTTAGAGGGGAAGGTTTTATAAAAAAGGAGGAAAGTAGAGAAATATTTTTATGGACTTTTCTGAATAAAAAAAGCAGGATTTTTCATCCTGCTTTTTTATAAATATATGGAATGTTTGCTGTAAAGAATGTCGGCTATTCGCTCTTTTTATAAACAGCCAGCTTTGTAAGTTCCAGCTGCGGCGTATACAGCGAAGAGTTGATAAACAGCTTAATATAACGGTATTTGCCATGAAGCGGGTCGTGAAAGACCTTATAGGGGCCGCCTACAGCAACACAGTCATGTGCTCTTTCAGCCAACAGTGTATAAGTTTTACCGTCATTAGAACCATATGTGCGGAACCGAATAAAACGCTGATTGGGCATATTGCATTCCATGCTGAGGTATCCTACCTCCTGTGCCGCACCCAGATCAAGGATCAGGGTCTGCGAGGTACAGGGAGCAAAGCCGCGCCAGAACGTATCGGGATTGCCGTCAATCAGATTTACAGCCGGATGGGCCTCGTCCTCAGAGGATGCCGTTACAGCCGCAATTTTGATCTCTTCGCCGAGTTTGGCGTCTTGCGGGGCGATCGGTGCGATAAACGGCGGATATATTTCGGTTTCATAAGTACCTAAATCATAGGTATTCAGCAGCAGAACCCAGTCGCGGGCAGAGGGTTTGTTCGGTAAGGGATATTCGCCGGTTTCGGTTATTATGTCGGGCAGGTCGATGAATTTTCCTTCAATGGGATCAAACCAGCGGGCCTGATACCGGGTATTCGGCTTTAAGTCCTGCAGTACGCCGGTTTCATCATCGGGGGAGAAGAAATAATAAATAATTACATCCTGGTCGATATGCGAAATAGAGACGTATCTACGCATTTCAAAAGAGCCGAAATGATGATCGTAGCAGGGGGTAAGCTTGCTCCAGCCGACATACTCATAGAATTTTCTTAAATAGGTCATTTCGGTAGAGCCGGGTTTATCCATACCGATATACCACGGTTCGGGCGAATAGGTGAGCCAGCCCTGGTCGTCTTTTTGGTTCCAGCCCATGGCCCAAACGCCGGTTACACCGTAGGTAAAGCCGGCGGAGCCGCTCTGTACAGCCTGCCAGGCGCCGATACGGGACGCATCGTAGCCGTTAAAGCCGCCGCAGTAGATGTCTTCATACTGGCATTCGGTTTCAATAAACGGTTTTACTTTTTCGTTATCATAGTAGCTTTTGTAAAATCTTCTTGCCTGCAGACGGGTAAAGCCGCCATGGCCGGCCTGCAGCGTCCACCATTGATGCCAGGGCTGCTCGTCCAGGCTCTTTGCGCGCGGGTCGGCGGATTCCATCGGGTACATGTGCGCGCCGTTGGGGCGGTGATAGCCATCCAGCTGGGAGACCAGTGCTGCGGCTGATTTCCATATTTCAAAGGTGTTATAGCTTTCGTTGGTAATTTCCTGCGCGGTAATCCAGATTACGGGATAGCAGGCATAGCGCGCTACGCAGTAGCGCACAAAGGCCAGCAAGGGCTTGGGATCGCTATGCATTTTTACAATGGTGCTGGTATGTACGCCAAAGCCCATGGCTGTGGTTAAGCCCTGATCTGCCAGATATTCCATCATTACATCCATACTCTCGTTAAAGGCCTGGGGATTGATGAGAGAATAAAAGTCGGTCCACCAGTGGTTCTGACGCTTATTTCCGCCGCCGTCGGATTCGGCGGAATCAAAATAGGTTTGATATACAGTAAAGCCTTTTTTTACACGGTCGTCTACCAGATGTTTAAATTGGCTGCCGCAAGTGCAGCCGGGATAGTTGCATTCATGCAGACGCTCATAGTCGGGCATCTGCCAGTGGGTGTCGCCCAGGTAGAAAAAAGGCGTGCCGTCGGCATAGCTCATGTATCTTTGCCCGGGGACGATGGTAACATAGCCGTGGCGCTCCAGGTCGGTGGCCGGTTCGCCCTCGGCGGCCTCTATCGTACCGGAGTCGCACAGGCCGGTATTGTCGTTATCGGTGCAGGTTACGGTATAATTCCATTTGCCCGGCTTGTTGGGGCTGAAGCGCACCTTCCATTCGTTTTCGCCGTTCCAGAAGCCCGGAAGCGTGATGACCGTACCGTCCTCGTGGGTAAAAGCAGCATTGATTTCAACATCCATAAAAGGGTTTTTGTAGGTCTTAGTGCTGCGTAAAATAATTTCGCAGCGTTTGAATACGTTAGCTACAATATTCATCTTAAGACACCTCCACTATAAAATTCATAAGGATTATATCACAACACAATTTTTATTTCAATAACTAAATAAAAAATATTTTTATTATTTTTTCATCTTAGAAAAGTGATCGATAGAG
>CAJMLN010000006.1 GCA_905214315.1 uncultured bacterium
GCTCCTGGCTGATGGTACGGGATAATACCCGAAATAATTATGTGGTGTTTAAATTCAGTGAATCCAAGCTGATTATCACCTCTCGCTCGGATACAGGCAACGCGTATGAGGAAATAGATTATTCCGGCAGCGCGCAGCCGATTGAAATCGGCTTCAATCCCCGGTATTTTGTAGAATGCCTGAAAAATATCAATGATGAATTTATCAGCTTTGCTTTTACCACGCCGTCAAGTCCTACGGTAATTACGCCTGTGGATGGAAATAAATATCTGTATTTGATTTTGCCGGTAAGATTGTAATGTACCTGAAAGATCTGAAACTGTGGAACTTTCGTTCCTATGAGCAGCTGGATCTTTCCTTTTCTGAGGGCATAACGATCCTTACCGGTGAAAACGGACAGGGAAAAACCAATGTAATAGAAGCCATTTATTTGCTTTGTACGGGAAAAAGCCATCGTACGGCGCGGGAAAACGATATGATTCTGCATGAACGCGCCTGGGCGCGCGTGCGCGGAGAGAGCCGCCAAAAGGACGGACGGCATACGGTGGATATGGTGCTTGCTCGGGGACAAAAGCGGCGGATCCTGGTCAACGGACTGGCCATTTCCCGCATCAGCGAGATGCTGGGGCAGCTCAGCGGCGTGATTTTTTCCCCGGAAGATCTTTCCCTGATTAAAGCGGGGCCGTCGGAGCGGCGCCGGTTTATGGATATTGAGCTCTCCCAGGTGAGCAAGCATTATTTTTATGCCTTAAACGAATATAACAAGGTGCTGCAGCAGAGAAATTCCCTTCTGCGCGAGGGCGGTAAAGCGGACTCTCTGGACGTTTGGGACGCGCTTTTGGCGCAGCGGGCCGTGCCCGTGATAAAGGCGCGCATCGATTTCTGCCGCAGGCTTTCCCCCGTGGCGGAAAAAAATCACGCGTATCTCTCTTCGGGCAGGGAAACGCTCAGCTGCGAATATAAAGGGCTTGTAAGGGACGACGGCGATATTTATGAAACCATGCTGCAGCTGCTGGAAAAAAACCGGGAGACAGACCTGAAACGCTGTTTTACAACCATTGGTCCTCATAAGGACGATATTATAATTAAATTGGGCGATACGGACCTTCGGTATTTCGGCTCTCAGGGGCAGCAGCGCACGGCAGCGCTGGCGTTAAAGCTTACGGAGCTGGAAATGATGAAGGAGGATTTGGGAGAATACCCCATCCTTTTGCTGGACGACGTGCTCTCGGAGCTGGATCCTCTTAGGCAGAAGATGCTGCTGGATAAAATAAGGGATGTGCAGACGATTATCACCGTGGCGCAGCCGGTGGAATATTTTCATAAAATGGAGGTCTCCTTTTTTAAGGTGGCAAAGGGAAAGATATGGAAAAACTGAAGGCCGGTATTTTGGAGCTGGACCGCTTCATTCTCGGCGCGGGACGGCTGGGCGAGGAAGAGAGAAGGAAAGAATGTTTTGCCATCCTTGACCGCTATCTGGACGCGGGCTTCCGCACACTGGACGTCGCGCGCTCCTACTGCGGCGGAAGATGCGAGGAGTTTTTGGGTCAATATCTGAAAAAAAAGGACCGGAGCAGAATAACGATTATCAGCAAAGGAGGTTTTCCCCTTTCGCGGACGGAAATGTATAAGACGCGTTTGAGCGAAAAAGAGCTGCGGAAGGATTTGGAGGCCTCGCTGAAGGCTCTGGGCACGGATTATATCGATTTATACTTTCTTCACCGGGACAAACCTGACGTGCCGCCGGAGGAGATGCTGTATTCGCTGAACAAATTTATCCGGGAGGGCAAGGTGCGCGAAATCGGCGCCTCCAACTGGAGCTGCGGCCGCATCGGTACGGCCAACCGCTTTGCAGAAAAAAACGACCTGCGGCCGTTTGCGGCAAGCCAGATCAATTTTTCCTACGCGCTTACCACGCCTGCGCTTACCGGGGATATCACCCATATTACGATGAACGATATCGAATATCGCTGGTACAGGGAAAATGCTTTTCCCTTGATCGCGTATTCCGTACAGGCAAAGGGCTTTTTTACCAAGTATTTTTCCGGGGAAGAATTAAAGAAATCCGGAAAGCTTTCGTATCTGCCGCTGGAGGAAAATTTCCGGCGCGCCGAAAGAATCCGGGCGCTTTCGCTTGAAAAATGCGTACCGATTCCCGCGCTTTTGATCTCCTATGTGCTGTCTAAGGAAATTCCGGCGGCAGCTATCGGGGGATTTTCCAATACAGGGCAGCTGGAGGAGAGTCTGCCCGGCGCAGAGCTGCGGCTGACAAAGCAGGAAATTCAGTTTTTAGAGGGTGAAGACCTTGCATGAGGGACACAGAAAAAATTTAAGAAAGAGCTTTATCTCCACCGGGCTGGAGGGGAAAACCGAGCATCAGGCGCTGGAGCTTCTGCTCACCTACGCCATGCCGCGGATTGACGTCAATCCCGTGGCGCATGAGCTGATAGACAGCTTCGGTTCCCTTGCCGGGGTAATGGACGCGGATATTCAGGAGCTGCAGGAGATTCCCTATATTTCAGAAAACGGCGCGGTGCTGTTAAAGCTGATTCCGCAGCTTTCCAGAATGTACAGCGACAGCAAATGGAAGAGTAAACCGCGGTTGAATACAATAAAAAAGGTAAAGGAATTTTTGGAACCGAAATTTATGGGGGAAAAAAATGAGATTCTCTATATGCTTTGCCTGGATAACCACTGCTGCTTAAATAGAATGGTAAAGCTCTCCGAAGGAACGCTGGATCATTCGCCGGTCTATATTCGCGATGTAGTCAAGTATGTGCTGCGCACCGATGCAAAAAACGTAATTTTGGCGCATAATCATCCCAGCGGAAATGTAAATCCTTCCCCCGCGGATATCCGGATGACGAATCAGGTTGCCGAAGGATTGAAGCCGATGGATGTCAAGCTGATAGACCATATTATTTTTTCAGGGAAGGAAACATACTGCTTTTCCTCAAATTCCATGTTGTCGGGCGCCGTTTTTACGGCGGAGCCGGAGGAGAAAAAGCAGATAGCAGAAAAGGAGTAACATAATGAAGGTGAGAACACGCTACGCGCCCAGCCCTACGGGCAATATGCATATAGGAAATTTAAGAACCGCCCTATACGGCTATCTTTTTGCCAGAAAAAACAACGGAGAGTTCGTTGTGCGGATTGAGGATACCGATCAGAACCGCTATCAGGAATCGGCTACGGATATCATCTTCCGCACACTGGAGCAGACCGGGCTTGAATATGACGAGGGTCCCGGTAAGGAACAGGGCCGGGGGCCGTATTTTCAGTCCCAGCGCAGGGAAATTTATAAAAAGTACGCGCAGGAGCTGGTGGAAAAGGGTGCGGCGTATTACTGCTTCTGTACCGACGCGCATCTGGAGGAGGAACGCCGGGCAGCCGAGGAACAGGGTCGGACCTATAAGTATCCCAAAACCTGTCTTTCCTTAAGCAGGGAGGAGATTCAAAAACGCATAGAGGCGGGAGAGCCGTATGTAATTCGCCAGAATACGCCGGAGACGGGGGTCGTTTCATTTGAGGACGTAATTTTCGGCACCATTACTGTGGACTGCGCCGACCTGGACGATATGGTGCTTTTGAAAAGCGACGGGCTGCCCACCTATAACTTTGCCAATGTGGTGGACGATCATTTGATGGAGATCACGCATGTGATGCGCGGCAGCGAGTATCTTTCCAGCACGCCCAAGTACAATCTGCTGTATCAGGCCTTTGGCTGGGAGCCGCCGGTATATGTGCATCTGCCCCTGATTATGAAGGACGCGACCCATAAGCTTTCCAAGCGCAACGGGGATATGTCGTTCCATGATCTTCTGGACGCGGGCTATCTTTCCGATGCGGTGGTCAATTATATCGCTCTTTTAGGCTGGAACGACGGTACCAATCAGGAAATTTATACGCGCCGGGAGCTGATTGAGGCGTTTTCATTGGAGGGAATCAGCAAATCGCCCGCGATTTTTGATATTCCCAAACTGAAGTGGATGAACGGCGAATATATCAAGGCGATGCCCTTTGACGATTTTTATCAGGCCGCGGAGCCATGGCTGGCACAGAACGAGGCTTTGAAGCAGTACGACTTTAAAAAGCTGGCCGCGCTGATTCAGACGCGGATAGAGATTTTTTCGGAAATCCCCCAAAAACTGGCGTTTTTGCCGGAGGTGGCCCCGCATGAAACGGCGCTTTACTGCCATAAAAAGTTTAAGCTGGACGAAGCCGGCGCACGCGAGAGCCTGCAGCAGGTAAAAGAGGCGTATGAGGGAATTGAAACCTGGTGTGAGCAAAGCATCCATGACACGCTGATTCAGCTGGCGCAGGAAAAGGGAAAAAAGAACGGTGCTATTATGTGGCCGGCGCGTGTTGCCCTGTGCGGGCTGGAGAGCACACCCGGCGGCGCCGTGGAGCTGGCGGATATTTTGGGAAAAGACGAGACGCTCCGGCGGCTGGATAGGGCGATTGCGATGTTTTCCTAAAAAAGGCGAAGAAATTTTCTTCGCCTTTTTTAGGCAGCACGATAGCCGCATAAAAGTCCGCTTGCCCATAATTTTCTAAGATATTGGCCTTTTCCATGCTTTTTTTCTTACGCCTCAAGAGGTTTCCTGTGTCGGTTCGGCAGGCTTTAAAAAGTACCAGGTGCTGATTTTGGAATACACGTCGAAATCTCTTTTGATTCCCGAGGGAACGAGGTCGGAGCGGTATAAAAACGTATTTCTTTCAAAAAACAGGCCGATGTGCGGCAGCTCCTGTGCAAACAGAAGCTGCAGGCTGTTTGCCGCGGCCTTTAATTCCTCCAAGGTGCCGGCGTTATCTATCCGGGTAAGGATTGCGTCCATTTCCGCTGAGGAATAATTGGATAAATTGCCCTCGCCCTGCGACAGCGCAAATTTTAAATTGGGCGCTTCGGAGAGATAATAACCGCTTAAAATCAGGTCATAGCTGCCCTTTTGGATTACATCCTTCAAAGCAGCCTCAGCCAGGGCGTTTACATTCACTTTGATGCCAATTTCTTTTAAATTCCGCTGAATGGAAAGCGCTGCTTCCCGGCGGACGGGATTTTCCGGGACGTTGATAACGGCCAGGGTCAATTCGATAATTTTGCCGTCGCTTTCCAGATACCCGTCGCCGTCGGTATCGGCATATTCCAGCTGTGCCAGCAGCTCCCGGGCGCGGGTCAGGTTTGTATCATACCGCTGGACGTTGGCGTTGGAGAGAGAGGAATCGTTATACAGGGGCTGTTCGGTGCCGGTGGCCTTGGTAAGATAGATGTTGTTGATGATATCCGTCCGGTTGATTGCATACGCAACGGCCTGCCGGAAGGCGGTATTTGCCAAAAACGGATTTTTAAAGTTCGTGCCTAAATATACATAATTGCGCGAGGTATAGTCCAGCGCGGAAACGCCGTCGATGATTTCATAGATATCCGTGGTCATTAAGGATGTGGGAACGCAGTCCAGCTCACCGGCCAAAAAGGCGTTGATAATCGATTCGGTATCGGCATAGCCGACGGCTGTTACGCTCTCTAATACGGGCGTTTTTTTCCACCACTTGGAGTAGGCCTCCAGCTGCATCCGGGTTTCGCCTTCAAGGGAAAGGCTTTGGGCGTAAAAGCAGCCGCTTCCGCAGGGCAGCTCAAGCGTGGACGCGGGCTTGCCGCTGTAGTAGGCCTCGGGAATTATGGGAATGTTCAGGGCGTACAGCAGCGCATAGGATTTTACTTTGGGATACAGCATCAGCGTCGTGCCGTAGCCTTCGGCCCGCTCGATGTAATAGGAGAGCGTGGCGTGATAGATGCTGGAGGCGTCGTTTAAGGCGGTGTTGATTGTATAGGCGGCGTCGCTGCCGCTGACCTCGCCCAAGTCGTTGTGCCAGTGTACGTTGCTGCGCAGCTCGAAAATCCAGACGTTCTGCGCTTCGTCATACCGCCAGCTCTGCGCCAGGCAGGCGGCAGGCTCCATAGCGTCGTCAAACTCTATCAGCGGCTCAAAGATCATAGAATAGACGCTGCGCATCTGCGCTTCCTTCAAGTACAGCGGGTGCATGGTGGCGGGGGAGCGCGTCATGGGAATGCGCAGTGTGCCGCCCGGCAGCGCTTCCTGCGGCTGCGTCTGGGTCACGCCTGCGTCGCCCGGCGGAGAAATGGGGGCCTCCGGCTCCTCCTGCCGGGAGCAGGCGCACAGAAGCAATGTTAAAAACAGCGCCGTCAGCTTAAGAATACAGCTTTTGATAGATTTCATAGCGCGTAGTCACCTTTGAAAGATATTTGGAGGTCTCTTTATAGGGAATGACATAGAGGGTTTTGCCGTCGGAGGAATATTTTTCATTTTGCAGCCACTGGCGCACATTGCCCTCGCCGCCGTTGTAGGCGGTAACAGCCAGGTCCGTGCTGCCGTCAAACCGGGAGAGAAGATAGGAAAAATAGCAACAGCCGATGCGGATATTCGTCTCCGGATCGGTAAGCGCGCCGGGATCGCAGGAAAGATCGTATTTTTCGGTAATCCACCGGGCGGTCTCGGGCAGAAGCTGCATCAGGCCCACCGCGCCCTTGGAGGATTCGGCGGCCGGGTCAAAGCCGCTTTCGGTGCTGATAATCGCATACACCAGATACTTATCCAGTCCGAATTCCTCGCTGGAGGCTTCCACGTATTCGGAATACTGAATCGGAAGCTTTTGGCGGATCACCGTATTGCTCCAGATAAAGGCTATGTATAAAAGCACGGCCAGCGCCGCCGCGAGCGCGATAATTTTAATCAGCTGCTGTGAAAGAAAGGTTCCCTTTGCCATAATATCCTCCTAATTTTTGAAGAATCGCATCCGTCTGCCGCAGGGTCTGCGCCAGGGTGCCGGTGTTGTCAATGATGAAATCCGCCTTTTGCCTGCGGGTGCTGTCGTCCGTCTGGCGGGAAATCCGCTCTAAAATTTCCCGGCGGGAAAGTCCGTCCCGCGCCTGGGCGCGGCGGATGCGCGTTTCGGTTTCGCACACCACCGCGATGACCTTATCGCAAAGCTGATCCAACCCGCTTTCCATCAGCAGCGGCGCGTCGAGAATCTTGATCGGCGCCGGGCTCTCTTCCATCCGGCAAAGGAGCTCCGCCTTGATGATGGGGTGCAGCAGTCCGTTCAGCTTTTCGGTGCGCGCGGAATCCGCAAATACGTACCCGGCCAGCTTTTTCCGGTCCAATACGCCGGCGGCGTCAAAAAAATCCCCGCCGAAAGCTTGGGCAATCGCCTGCGCGCCGGGGCCGCCTTTCTGGGTAACCCGGCGGGAAATTTCGTCCGCGTCGAACACGGGAAGGCCTTTTTGGGCCAGATAGGCCGAAACCGTGCTCTTGCCTGAGGCGATGCCGCCGGTAAGTCCTACAATCATTTCAGTTCAAACCAGGTCCTTCCTATGTTGGCCTCGGCAACCAGCGGAACCGTAAGGGCCGCCGCGGCCTCCATGCGTTCTTTCAACAGGGCCGCCGCCCGCTGGGCGTCTTTTTGGCGGACCTCAAGGATCAGCTCGTCGTGTACCTGCAAAATCAGCTTGCCGTCGATATCCGAGCTTTCCAGGCCCTCCTGCACGTGCAGCATTGCCAGCTTGATAATATCGGCCGCACTGCCCTGAATTGGCGCGTTCATCGCCACGCGCTCGCCGAAGGCGCGTACGTTGTGGTTCTGCGCCCGCAGCTGCGGAATCTCCCGCCGGCGGCCTAAAATTGTAGTAACAAAGCCCTTTTCCTTTGCCTTTTGTACGCAGGCGTCCATATATTTCCTGACCTTGGGATATTTTAAAAAGTATTTTTCAATAAACGCGGCGGCCTCTTTGCGGGTAACGCCGGTATTTTTCGCCAGCCCGAAATCGCTGATGCCGTAAACGATGCCGAAATTTACCGCCTTGGCCGCGCTGCGCTGCTGCGGCGTGACGTCCGAGAGCGCCGTACCGAAGACCTCCGCCGCGGTGCGCGCGTGGATATCCTCGTTGTTCAAAAAGGCCCGGATCAGCGTTTCATCCCCGGAAAGGTGGGCCAGAATCCGCAGCTCTATTTGGGAATAATCAGCGTTTACCAGCAAAAAATCATCCTTTTCCGCGCGGAAGGCCCGGCGGATATTCTTGCCGTAGGCGGTGCGCACGGGAATATTCTGCAGGTTCGGCTCGGTGCTGGAAATCCGCCCGGTGGCGGTTACGGCCTGATTGAACGTGGAGTGGATTCGCCCGGTTTTGGGGGAAATCAGCGGATACATGCCGTCCACGTAGGTGCTTTTGAGCTTCTGCGCCTGCCGGTATTCGATAATGGGCTGAATAATCGGATGCTCCAGCTGCTCCAGCACGTCGTTATCGGTGGAATATCCGGTCTTGGTCTTGCGCCTGGCGGGCAGGCCGAGGTCCTGAAAGAGCACCTCGCCCAGCTGCTTGGGGCTGTTGATATTAAAGCTTTCGCGGCCGGAAAGCGTAAAAATTTCGGCCGAAAGCTCGTTTAAGCGCTGGCTGAATTCGGCGCCCAGCGTGCGCAGAATGTCGGCGTCCACAAAAAAGCCGGTTTTTTCCATTGAAAACAGCACGCGCGCCAGCGGCAGTTCAATATCGCGGTACAGGGCGGACAGCTGCTTTTTTTCCAGCTCCTTTTGCTGCAGGGAAAAAATATGGCAAAGCGCCGCCGCCCCCGGGGCGGTATGATATTTTTCGGCGATGCGCGCAAAGGAGAGGTCCTCGTTGCCCGCGTCGATCAGATATTCGGCCAGCATAACGTCGCCGGATATCCCGGCGATGGGATAGGGAAAAAAGTGCATGGCCTGTTTGCTGTCAAAAAAGATTTTCCGAATTTTGGGGTTTTCCAAAAACGGCTGCAGCAGCGCGGCGGCCGCTTCCTTTTCCATGCCGCCGGAGAGCAGATCTACCGCCAGGGGCAGAACGTACTGCACCTGCCCGCCCGGGCACAGGGTGATTTCCTGCTGTGTAATAAATACGGCCAGCGTGTCGCCGGCAAAGGTAAATTCCTCAAACGGCTTTGTGGTAAAGCTGAGGCGCGCTTCCGTCTTTCCGGTGCGCTCCAGCAGGCTTTTGAACTCATAGCGCGCAAAAATCTCGGCCGTTCTTTCGCTGTCCGGAGGCGCGTAGGCGCACTCGGCCAGCGGGGGAACGTCCACGTCCCGCACGATCGTCGCTAAATATTTGCTCTCCGCGGCGGCGGCCCCTCCGGCGCGGATTTTTTCGCCCAGCTTTCCGGTAATTTCCGCGGCGTTTTCCAGCACGCCCTCCACACTGCGGTATTTTTCCAAAAGGGAGAGCGCCGTTTTTTCCCCTACGCCGGCAATGCCGGGAATATTGTCGGAGGAATCGCCCATCAGGCCCTTTAAATCGCAGATCTGCGCGGGGGTAAGGCCGTAGGCGTCCTTCAGTCCTTCCGGCGTGAGCTTTTCCACCTCGGTAATACCCTTTTTGGTGAGCCACACGGTGGTGCTTTCACTGATCAGCTGCAGGGAATCCCGGTCGCCGGTCAGAATGACGCACCGGCCGCCCACTTCGTCCGAAAGCCGGGAATAGGTGCCGATGATATCGTCCGCCTCAAAGCCGGGCGCCTCCACGCAGCGCACGCCCAAATCCGTAAGGATTTCCTTCAGCAGGGGAAGCTGGGGAACCAGCTCCTCGGGCATTTTTTTGCGGCCGGCCTTATATTCGGCATATCTTTTGTGCCGGAAAGTGGGCTGCTTTACGTCAAAGGCGCACACGATGCAGTCGGGCTGATATTCATCGGCCACGCGGTAGAACATCTTTAAAAAGCCGTATACCGCGTTGGTATAGGTGCCGTCCTGGGCAGATAACAGCGGCAGCGCGTAAAAGGCGCGGTGAATCAGGCTGTTGCCGTCAATTAAAAGTGTTTTCACAAAAAACCTCGCATCCGGCGGAAGGCCGTTTTTATAAAGTATACCACGTTTTCAGGAAAAATAAAAGGGATTTTCCGCTGTTTCCCCACTGCCTGCGAAAATTTGCAGCGGACAAAAAAATAATCTGTACTTTAAAGGGTGTTTATGGTAAAATAAATGAAAAATCGGCCGTGCGCCGCCCCGGCGGCGGTCTCAGCAGAGGAGGAAGAACGATGAAGGTTTTATTTGCCGCGTCCGAGGCCGCGCCCTTTGCCAAGGTGGGCGGGCTGGCCGACGTTGTAGGCTCGCTGCCGGCGGCCCTGGCGCAGAAGGGCGTGGAGACGGCGGTGATTCTTCCTAAATATAAAGTGATTGACGAAAAATACAAGGGCACCTTTTTGGGCAGCACGGAAGTCGTTATGGGCTGGCGCAGGCAGTACGCCGGGCTTTTTCTGCTGGAGTACCGCGGCGTAAAGGTGTTTTTTGTGGACAATGAATATTATTTCGGCGGGGACAGCGTGTACGGATATTTGGAGGGAGAGGCCGAAAAATACGCGTTCTTTTCGCTGGCGGTGCTGGCGCTGCTGCCGCTTTCGGGCTTTATGCCCGACGTTCTGCACTGCAACGACTGGCAGACCGGTCTGCTGCCGCTGCTGCTGAAAAAGAAAAATTTTCCCGTAAAAACCGTGCTGACGATTCATAACCTGCAGTATCAGGGAACCTTCGGCCAGCAGGTTTTTAAGGATCTGCTCGGGTTTTCCGACGATATGTTTACCGTTGACCGGCTGGAATTCTACGGCGGCGCCAGCTTTTTAAAGGGCGGCCTGCTCTATGCCGATCAGCTGACCACGGTGAGCCCCACCTACCGTGAGGAGACGCTGACCGCGCAGTACGGCGAGCGGATGGAGGGCGTGCTGGCCTGCCGCGCCGGGGATTATACCGGCATTTTAAACGGAATTGACGAAACCGATTACGATCCCGCCGCCGATAGCCTGATTTCCTTCCCCTACGCGGCGCCGGAGGGAAAGGCCGCCAATAAGGCTGCCCTGCAGGAGGAGCTGGGGCTGTGCAGGGAGGATGTGCCCCTGGTGGCGGTGGTCTCCCGCCTGTATGACCAGAAGGGGCTTTCCCTGATCCGGGAAAAGCTGCACGAGCTGCTGTTTTCCCAAAAATTCCAGCTGGCGGTGCTCGGAACGGGAGAGCCGGAATACGAACGGTTTTTTACCGATATCGCCCGGTGGTATCACGGCCGTGTTTCGGTGCGCATCGGCTATGACAACGCTCTGGCGCACCGCATCTATGCCGGGTCCGATCTGTTTTTGATGCCCTCGCGCTTTGAGCCCTGCGGGCTTTCCCAGCTGATTGCCATGCGCTACGGCGCTCTGCCGGTGGTGCGGCGCACGGGAGGGCTCAGCGATACCGTAAAGGACGTCGGCGACGGCGGCTGGGGCTTCTGCTTTGACGATTACAGCGCGGAGCAGATGGCCGGCGCGCTTTGCCGGGGCTTTGAATGCTTTTATGATTCGGCGGCCTTTGCCGCGGCGCAGAAGAGGGCCATGGCGCAGGATTTTTCCTGGAACAGGAGCGCGGAGGCATACCGGAATTTATATAACAGGCTTTGCGGAGGTGAGCATTGATGGATCAACAGAGTATTTTGGAGGGAATATCCCGGAAGCTGAAGGGCCATTTCGGCACGGATGTGAAAAGAGCCACCCGGCTGCAGCTGTATAAGGCGGTCTCTCTTCTGGCGCGGGATCAGATCATGGAGCAGTGGATTGATACCAACCGGCGCATCGAGGAAAAAAAGAGCAAGGTTGTATACTATCTTTCCCTGGAATTTTTAATGGGCAGATTTTTAGGAGCCAACCTGCTGGCGCTGGGGGAATATGAAAATTATAAGGAAGCGCTGGCTTCCCTGGGCGTTGCGCTGGAGGAGCTGGAGGAGGTGGAGCAGGACGCGGGTCTGGGCAACGGCGGTCTGGGACGGCTGGCCGCGTGCTTTCTGGATTCGCTGGCCAATCTGTCGCTGCCGGCGGTGGGCTGCGGCATCCGGTACGATTACGGGCTGTTCCGCCAGAAGATTGTCGACGGCATGCAGATTGAAATGCCGGATAACTGGCTTGCCGACGGCTGCGCGTGGGAAATTCCCCACAACGAGGAAAAATATGAAATTCTCTTTAACGGCAGGGTCATTGAATATTACGACGAATACGGCAACATGCGGCACCGCCTGGAGGACTGCCATAAGGTTCTGGCCGTGCCCTATGATATTCCCGTGTGCGGCGGCGACGGGGGAATTGTAAACACCCTGCGCATCTGGAGCGCCCGCTCGCCGGTGTATCTGGATATGAGCTATTTCGGCCAGGGCGATTATATCCGCGCCGGGCAGGAGAAGGAGCTGGCCGAGACGATCTCCCGCGTGCTGTATCCCAACGATTCCCACAACGCGGGCAAGAGCCTGCGCCTGCGGCAGCAGTACTTTTTTACCTCCGCCACGCTGCAGTATATGCTGGAGAGGCACAAGAGGCTGGGCCTCAGCATTCACCGGCTGCCGGAATATGTGGCCGTGCAGATTAACGATACCCATCCCTCCATCGCCATTGCTGAGCTGATGCGCCTGCTGGTGGACCGGGAGCTGCTGCCCTGGGAGGAAGCCTGGGATATCTGCCAAAAAGTGTTTTCCTATACCAACCATACCATCATGTGGGAGGCGCTGGAGCGCTGGCCCGCGTACCTGATGCAGAATCTGCTGCCGCGGGTGTTTATGATTATTCAGGAAATCGACCGCCGCTTCCGCATGGAAGCCGAGCGCGCCTACCCGGGCGAGGAAGCCCGCGTCAACGATATGATGCCTCTGGCCTACGGGCAGGTGAACATGGCCAATTTATGCCTGGCCTGCTGCCACAGGGTAAACGGCGTGTCGGCTCTGCATACCGACATTCTGCGCCGAAACCTTTTCGGGAATTTTGTTCCCCTGCGCAGCGGGCAGCTGGTGAACGTCACCAACGGCGTGACGCCCCGGCGGTGGCTGCTGCAGGCCAATCCCCGGCTGTCCTCTTTGCTGTCGCGGACCCTCGGCACGGAGGAATGGGTGCGGCGGCTTTCCCTTCTGGCCGGACTGGAGCCCTTTGCGGAGGACGCGGCCTTCCGGCGGGAATTTATGGATATCAAGCGGGAAAACAAGCGCCGACTGGCGGAATATATTTTAAAGCATAACTCAATTGAGGTAAGCCCGGATTCTATCTTCGATATTCAGGTCAAGCGGCTGCACGAGTATAAACGGCAGATGCTCAATGTACTCAAAATCCTCTATCTGTATTTTGATATCAAGGAGAACCGCGCGCCCCACCATCCGGTTACGTTTATCTTCGGGGCCAAGGCCTCGCCGGGATATGTGCGCGCCAAGCAGGTGATTACGCTGATTCATGCCGTGGCCCGGCTGGTGAACAACGACCCGGAGGTCAACGGAATTTTAAAGGTCGTGTTTATTGAAAATTACTGTGTTTCCAACGCCCAGCTTTTGATGCCCGCCGCCGATATCAGCGAGCAGATTTCCATGGCCGGCAAGGAGGCCTCGGGCACCGGCAATATGAAATTTATGATGAACGGCGCCCTTACCTTAGGCACGCTGGACGGCGCCAACGTGGAGATGCGCGATATTTTAGGCGACGAAAATATCTTTATCTTCGGCCTGCGGGCGGAGGAGGCGGAGAGCCTTTCCGTGCCGGGCGCCTACCGCCCCAGGGATTACTATGAGCAGAACGCGATGCTGCGCCGGGTTATCGATTCCCTGGCCGACGGCACGCTTCGGGGCGACGTGGCCAGCGTTAAGAATTATCTGCTTGACGGCGACGGCGGCACCGCGGATCCGTACCTGTGCCTGGCCGATTTTGCACCGTATATTCAGACGTATGAAAGGCTGGAGCGCCTCTATGCCGACCGGGACGCCTGGGCGGAAAAGGCGATTCTCAACACCGCGCGCTCGCATTATTTCTCCAGCGACCGGAGCATTGAGGAGTATAACAGGGAGATATGGAAGCTTTCAAGGGTATAATCTTTGATTCTCACAGCACGGCGTTTCGCTGTCCCCAGGGGGCAATCAAGCGCGGAGAAACCCTGAAACTGTCGGTTTTTGTCAGCGCGGCGCTCTCGCCGGAGCGCGTAACGGCAAGGCTGTGGGAAAACGGCGCCGAGCGGCTGCTGCCTCTGGAGCGGCGCCGCTTCTTTTCCCATACGCCCTACGGTGATTTTCTGCAGGAATTCTGCCTGAATGTTTCATGTGAAACAATCGGGCTGTTCTGGTATCAGTTCCGGATTGACACGCCCGGCGGGCCGTTGTACTGCGGCAATCGCGAGGATATGCTCGGCGGCGCGTGCGCCGTGCGGACGGAGCCGGATTACCGGTACAGCTACCGGGTAAACGTCGTGGACGAGGCCTTTGCCGTGCCGGACTGGGCGCAGGGCGCGGTGATGTATCAGATTTTCCCCGACCGCTTTTTCCGGGCGCGGGGGGAAGGGGATCCGGCCGGCCGGCGGATGCACGCGGACTGGAGAGAGCAGCCGGAATATCTTCCCGATCCTGAAAAGGGCTATTATCCTGCGGATGATTTTTTCGGCGGCAATTTAAAGGGCATTGAGGAAAAGCTGCCGTATTTCAAGAGCCTGCACGTTGAGGTGCTGTATCTGAACCCGATTTTCCGCGCGTATTCCAACCACCGCTACGATACCGGCGACTATGAGACCGTTGATCCGCTGCTGGGAACGCGGAAGGATTTTGAAGATCTGTGCGCCGCGGCGGAAAGCCTCGGGATACGGGTGATTTTAGACGGCGTGTTTTCCCACACCGGCAGCGACAGCCGCTATTTTAACCGCGAGGGGACGTATCCCGAATTAGGCGCGTACCAATCCGAGGCTTCCCCGTATTATCCGTGGTATAATTTTTCGGAATTTCCCCGAAAATACGATTGCTGGTGGGGCGTGTGGTCCCTGCCCTGCGTGAAAGAGATGACGCCCTCGTATATCGATTATATCCTTACCGGCAGGGAGAGCATCGTGCGGCGCTGGCTGAGAAGCGGCGCCTCCGGCTGGCGGCTGGACGTGGCCGACGAGCTGCCGGATGAATTTATCGCGCTTCTGCGCCGCTGCGCGAAGGAAGAAAAGAGCGACGCGCTGATTCTCGGCGAGGTGTGGGAGGACGCGGCCGACAAGGTCAGCTACGGGCGGCAGAGGGAATTTCTGTTCGGCCGTGGACTGGACAGCGTTATGAATTATCCCCTGCGCGAGGCGATTGTCGGGCTCCTGACCGGGGAGCTTCCGGCGGAGGCGTTCTGCCGCCGCGTGCTTTCCCTGCGGGAGAATTATCCGCCGCAGACGTTTTTCAGCACGATGAATTTCCTCTCCACCCACGATGTGGCGCGCATTACCACGCGCCTGGCCGGAGATACGCAGGGGCTCTCCCGGGAGGAGAAGGCGCGGCATCGGGTGAGCGGCGATGCCCTGATGCGTGCAGCGGCGCTGCATAAGCTGGGCGCCCTGCTGCTGTATGCGCTGCCCGGTATGCCCTGCATCTATTACGGCGATGAGGCCGGTCTGCAGGGCTGTGAGGATCCCTTCAACCGCGGCACCTATCCCTGGGGAAACGAGGACGCCGGGCTTCTGGCCTGGTACCGGGCCCTGGGCGAGCTGCGGGACGAGGTCTTCCGCCGGGGTGCGCTGTGCCTGGAGGCGGCCGGGCCGCTGGTGAGCGTCCGGCGGGAATACGGCAGCCGGCGCCGCAGCGTGCTGATAAATCCCACCGACGACTGTGCCGAAACACTGCTGGACGCCTCCTATTTTAAAGAGGAGCCGCGGCTGCTTCTGGCCACCGGGGGGGACGTGCAGTATTCCGTGCGGGAAAACGGATGGTATCTGCTGCTGCCGCCCTATGGGGGCGCGGCGTTCGGAGAATGTTTCACATGAAACATTCTGAGACAAAGGCGGAAAGGGAAGGTCCCTTTTTTATAAAAAGTTTCACGTGAAACAAAAGGAGAGAGTTTTATGGCAAATGAAAAGATTGCAGGAATGGGCTTTCATCATATCGGCCTGAAGGCGGCGGATTTTCAGAAATCGGCAGCCTTTTACAAGGCGCTGGGGCTGAAGGAGGTCGTAGGCTGGGGCGAGGGTGAAAAAGAGATTATGATGCTGGATCTGGGCGACGGCGGCAGGATAGAGCTGTTTGCCAGCGGCGGCGACGAGTTTAGCGAAAACGGCAAGTGGATCCATTTCGCCGTGCAGGTGGAGGACGTGCAGAAGGCCTATGATACCGCCCTGGCGGCCGGCGCGGTTTCCCATATTGCGCCCAAGATCATGGAGCTGGCCTCCCGCCCGTATCCGATGGCCATTCAGGTGGCCTTTGTCAAGGGCCCGGACGGAGAACAGATCGAGTTTTTCAAGCAGGTTAAATAAGCTGCGGCTTCTTAAAATTTTCCCGGCTCCGGCAAAAGCGGAACCGGGCGTTTTTTTGTCGGAAAATCCGATTGGCGCGGATGAAGACGGTTACCGGTGCGGGCGCTGAAATATTCAAAAAACCCGAAAATTTCGGGCTTTTTCAGGATGATCCGAGCCTGCCGGATATAGAAAAGACGGCCGCCTACTCCGTGCCGGACGGAAGAGGGTAGAGCTTCAGGCAGAGCAGCTCCGGGCGGTTGTTGACCCGCAGGGGAAGCAGGCGGTTGCCCAGCCCGCGGCTGATTACCATCTGCGTGCGGCCCGTCCGGTGCAGTCCCGCGGTGTAGCGGGGGAACAGCCCCTGGTTCGGGGCGATCAGTCCCCGGCCGCGGGGAAGACGGATCTGCCCGCCGTGCGCATGGCCGCAGAGAACCACGTCGAAGCCGAAGGCGGCGTATACGCGCAGCAGGTCCGGCCGGTGGGAGAGCAGAATGGTAAAAAAATCGTAGTTGAGCTGAATGGCTTGCAGATTCTCGCTCATAACCGCCGCGGTTTTGCGGAAGGGTTTAAATGAGGGATCGTCTGCCCCCGCAAGCAGAATCGTACTGCTTTTCCGCGTGAGCTTTACATAGGTGTTGCGGAGAATATGTGCCCCGCAGGCGGCCATTTCCGCCTCTAAAAGCGGATAGCCGCCGGTGTGCGCCTCGTGATTGCCGGTTGCGTAAAACATCGGGGCGATCTCCGCCGCGCCGCGGACCAACGTCAGTGCGTGAAGGTAGTTTTTGGAATCGATGATATCGCCGGTGATGACGATGATATCGGGCGTCTGCCGGCGGATTTCCTCTAAAAGCGGCCTCTGTCCTTCCCCGAAGCTGGCGTTGTGGAGGTCGGAGAGATGCACGATGGTAAAGCCGGAGAACGCCTCGGGCAGCCGGGCGCTTCTGACGGCGACGGCGGTGGTTTCAAAGGAGAGCGTTTTCATTTGGGGCCTCCTGTCCTGTTTATAAAGTGGGCTCTTTTAAGTTTTCCGCTGATTTTTTTGTTTTATTCTCTTTTCTGCTCGCCTGCATTTTTTGTTCCGGCAGGCCCGGCCGTCTGTACACGGCGGGATTTTTCATCTCTGCCGGCGCGCGGCGTCGGTATTCCGAGGGGGAAACGCCCATACTGTGCTTAAAGGTTTCGGAGAACCACGCGGCACCGGAAAAAGCGCAGGCGGCGGCGATATCACCGATGCTCATATCCGTGGAAAGCAGCAGCGTACAGGCCAGGCGGAGTTTTTTGCGAATGATATAGCTGTGCAGCGTATTACCGAACTGGGCAAAAAAGAGCTGATTTAAATAATACGGATGATAGCCGAATTTTTCCGCGATGGCGGCGTTGGAGGGGGGTGTTAAAAAATTTTGATCTAAAAAGCCTTTTACTTGGTCTAAAATCCGGGGATAGTTTTTTTCTGCCGCGCGGTGCAGGGCGGCGGCCCGCAAGATTATATATTTCATTTCGGCAGAGGCTAATTCGGCAAAAAGCGGAGGTTCTTCGGTAAACAGAGCGCATATGCCGCGGAGCCGTTCTTCTAAAAAAGAAGCATTTTTTATCAAAAGCGGCTGGTCAAACGGCGCCATGCGCAGGGGCGAGAGCAGCCTCTCGGGCAAAAAGCTCTCTGTGGGCTGCGGCGTCTGCGGCGCCGCGCCGAAACAGGAGAGATCCAGATCAAAGTTGAACAGAAGAACCGATGCCTCTTTTGCGGCGCACGTAAAACGGTAGGGCAGCGCAGGGGGCAGAAACAGCATATCACCGGGCGAAAGGGGGTAGTCCGCGCCGCCGGCTGTTATAATAAAGGTGTTTTCGGCACAATAGAACAGCCGGTGGTCGTAGGCGAGTACTTCGCGGGGATAGGTGCGCAGCCGTACGGGCATGGCAAAACGGATGCAGGGATACAGCGCTTCAAATTCCATAGCATAAACCTTTGTTTTGTTATAATTTAAATTTACTTTTTTTCTTGATTATAGCAGATTTTTTTGATAATATCAAGAAAATAAAGCAAAGAATATCTTTGTTTTAAAAAATGAAAAGGAACTGCTTTCCCTCGGTGTTTGCATTGCTTGGATGCCGGTTTTTTGAGGGATAAAACCGCAAGATTTGTCCTGAAAATATATAGATTCGTCTTGAAATAGAAAAAATTTTCCTTTATACTATAATAAAAGAACAAAAAGGAGCGCTTGCTATGAAAAAACAATTTGCGCTGCAGCTGTATTCCCTGCGGGAGGATACTGCCAGGGATGCCGCGGCGGTACTGAAACAGGTTGCGGCAATGGGCTTTCAGAGCATTGAATTTGCCGGGTATTACGGCATGGATGGCAGGGAAATGAAACTGCTGCTGGAGGATCTGGGCCTGACGGCCGTTTCCTCCCATGTGGGATACAACCGTTTTACCGATCACTTTAAAGAGGAAATCGAGTTCAACCATGCGGTGGGCAATCACCATATTGTTTTGCCGTATTATGGCATCCAAAATACCGAGGACGCCAAAAGAGCCGTGGAGGATATTGGAAAAATGCGGGAAGCGTTTATCCGCGAGGGCTTTGATTTCGGCTATCACAACCACGCCTTTGAGTTTGCGCCCTTGGATGAAGCCGGCGCCTGCGGCATGGATTATATTATTTCCATTCAGGATTTAAAGCTGCAGCCGGATGTGTTCTGGATTAAAACCGCCGGTATCGATCCGGTGGCGTTTATCCGGCAGAACACCGGACGACTGATTTCCGTTCATATGAAGGAATACGGCAGCGACGGCAAAAACGCCGAATTCGGCACCGGAATTTTGCCCTGGAGGGAAATTATGCAGGCCGCCGAGGCAGGCGGAACGACCATAGGCATTTTGGAGCAGGAGGAATATTCCTGCCCACCGCTGGAGAGTGTTGCAATCGGCGCAAAAAATATAGAAAAAATTTTTAACTGACAGGAGGTTTTTTATGAAACTTGGTGTTTTAACCGTTCCGCTGTATGACAGAAGCCTGGAGGAGGCCCTTGCCTGGCTGCACGCGCGCGGCGTGCAGACGGTAGAGCTGGGCAACGGCGGCTTTCCCGGCAATACCCACGTAAACCCGGACAATTATCTGGGTAATCCTGCAAAAATTGAGGAGCTGAAGGCGCTTTTAAACAAATATCAGCTGGAAATTTCCGCGCTTTCCTGCCACGGCAACTGCGTGCATCCCAACCGCGAGACAGCCGCAAAATTCCAGAGTGATTTTGAAAAAACCGTGCAGATGGCCGAGCTTTTGGGCGTGGATACCGTGGTTACATTCTCCGGCTGCCCGGGCGGCTCTCCGGAGGATAAAGTGCCCAATTGGGTCACCTGCTCCTGGCCGCCGGATTTTGCCGATATTCTGGAGTATCAGTGGAACCAGGTGCTGATTCCCTACTGGAAAGAGGCCGTGGCCTTTGCCAACGCGCACGGGGTTACAAAGATCGCCCTGGAAATGCACCCGGGCTTCTGCGTGTACAACACTGCTTCACTGCTGCACCTGCGGGAGGCCGTGGGCGATACCATCGGCGCGAACTTTGACCCCAGCCATCTGATCTGGCAGGGGATGGATCCGGCCGAGGCCGTGCGGATGCTGGGCGGAAAGGCGATTCATCACGTGCACGCCAAGGATACGTACCTGGATACGGCCAATATCCGCAAAACCGGCGTGCTTTCCACCGGCCATTACAGCGACGTGCTCAACCGTCCCTGGACGTTCCGCACCGTGGGCTACGGTCTGGACACGGCCAGGTGGAAGGAGTTTGTCAGCATGCTGCGGATGGTGGGCTATGACGGCGCCCTTTCCATCGAGCATGAGGATATGTTTATGAGCGTGGAAGAGGGGCTGGAAAAGGCCATCGCGTTTTTAAAGGATATCATGTGCGTCCAGCCCATGGGCGAAATGTGGTGGGCGTAAAGCTTAAAAACGATATGGGAGCTGAGAAACTTTCTCAGCTCTTTTTTTGTATTGCTATTTTGGGGCGGTTTGTTTATAATAAAAACTGAAAACATACCGCCGGCTTTTGATGAGCCGGAGCACAGGCTTTTTGGGATTTTATACCGTTGCCGGTAAAAAGACAGTTTAATGACGAAGCGCCCGGATGTCCCGCCCGGTGAAAGTGCGCGCTGTGGGGCTTTCGCACAGCGGCAGAACGGGGATTCTCTGGTTCTGCCGGCGGCAGAGGGGTGCTCAGGAGGAGAATATGACGCGCGTAAAAAAAGGACTGCTGATTGCTTTTTCCGTAGAAATACTGCTTGTAACCTTAGTGTTTTTGCTGATTTTTTTCGGCGTGATTTTGCTGAACAACCCCTCCCGGGAGGTTTATCCGGTGCGGGGAGTGGACGTTTCGGCGCATCAGGGGGAGATCGACTGGGAGGTTTTAAGCGGGCAGGGCATTTCGTTTGCCTTTATCAAGGCCACCGAGGGCGCGACGTTTGTCGACGAGCGCTTTGCCTATAATTATGCCGAGGCGGTCCGATGCGGCCTGCGCGTGGGGGCGTACCACTTTTTCCGCTATGACCGTACCGGTGCCGAACAGGCGGAAAACTTTATCAGCCGGGTGGAAAAGACGGAAAACATGCTGCCGCCGGTTATCGATGTGGAGTTTTATGGCGAGAGCGAAAAAAATCCGCCCGCGCAGGCGGATGTGCGGCGGGAGCTGGACAGTATGGTGCAGCTTCTGCGCGAGCATTACGGAATGGAGCCGATCCTCTACGCCACTGAGCGCTCCTATCGGCTGTATATCGCCGGCGCCTATGAGGACTGCGATATCTGGATCCGCAATGTCACGTCCCAGCCGCGGCTGAACGACGGCCGTGCCTGGATTTTTTGGCAGTTTACCAACCGCCGGCGGCTGAAGGGGTATCAGGGGCGGGAGCCCTATATCGATGAAAACGTGTTCTGCGGCAGCCGCGAGGAATTTCTGCAGTACGCGCGGTAAGATTGTGTTGCAAAATTTTTCAGGAAAATCAGATATTGCGGAATGAAATTTTTGGAATCGGTTGTAATTAGAAGCGTTTGATGCCCAACATGGGGAAATCGCTGCATAACTCCGTGTGTTCCAACGCCCCCGTACGAGTATTTTCTCTGGTTTGCCTCGCGTATCCCATATTTGAAGCAGCGCCAACGAGAAGAATTTGTGCTTCTGCTGTTTGAAATGCAGCCTTAAACGGCGGGCGTTTTCCTATCCCTGCTGTGCCAAGTGTTGTAACGTCCATCCAGCAGGGCAAACGCCATGACTCAAGACAAAATTTTCAAATCACGCTTGATAAATAGCGGATATTTGCTGCTGTAAATTTTTTGTTTTCACAAGATTCACAATGGAAAAACACAGCTGTTTGTGATAAAATACCGACGAAAATAAAAAAGGAGAGGTGCGAATATGAAAAAATGGATTTCCCTGATGCTTTCTGTGGCGGTAATGTGCGGTATGCTGTCGTTTTCCCTTGGGGTGCGGGCGGATTTGCCGAATCTTTTGGAAAACGGGTCGTTTGCAGACGGCATTGGAACGTTTGCCAAAAGCGGAACCTGTATTCTGGAGGAGAGCGACGAAGCTCAGGACGGCGACGGCTGCAGCGCGCTGATTTCCGGGCGGGAGCAGAATCACAGCTCGGTTGCCTTTAACGCTGCGCCTATTGTGCAGCAGCAGGGAAGCGGAGAATATACCTTCAGCGGCTGGGTAAAGCTGGCCGAGGCGGACGCCGCGAAGATAAAGCTGGCGGCCACCTACCAGCTGACTTGGGGCGGAAAAAATGAAACCCGCCAATGGCCCATGGGAACAAAGACGGAGCTTTCCTATGACGATTGGACCTATTTGGAGGTTAAAACGGAAATTGAAGCCGAAAAGGACGGCGAGACTATCAGTGAGGTAAAGCTGTATTTTGTGCAGGACGCGTTTGACGCCGGTCAGGCGCCGGATTTGCTGTTTGACAATCTTTCCTTTATCAAGCACGGGGAGTATGTGCAGGTAACGCCCGCGCCGGAGGTAGAGGTTCCGGCCTCTAAGGACGTGCAGAGCATTAACGGATTTGATGCCACGCAGATCGGTGCGATTCGCTGGGACGCTTATTTTGAAACCGGCAGCAGCCCCACCGCGGTATCCGATCAGGTAGCGGCCTGCTTAAGCCCCGCCCAATACCACTGGACGGCGCCGTTTTTTGCCCGGGTTGCCTCCGACGGCAAAGTGAGCTTTCCAGAGGAGTCCCTTGCGCTTTGGGAAGAGGAGGCGCGCTACGCCATTGACGCGGGCATCGATTATTTTGCCTACCTCTGGTATGATTCCAACGACAGAATGAGCTATGCCCGGAAATTCCACACCCGGAGCGAGCTTCGGAACCAGATCGAGATGACGGCGATTTTAGAATCGCTGAATCGCTCGGCGGCCACCTTTGAAGAGCTGTTTGCCGCCATGAAGGAGGACTATTGGCTGTATATGGACGGAATGCCCGTCGTCTATGTATACGATGCCGGCAGTAAGGATGCGGCGTTTGTGCAGCAGCTGCGCAAAATGGCGGCGCAGGCGGGCATTGAACAGCCGCTGTATATTATCGGTATGGGATACAGCGACGCCGCCACCGCGATGCTGGGCGCCAATAATGATTTTGACGCTGCGAGCTTTTACAGCATGGGCGCTTATGAGGTAGGCTGGACCTATGCCCAGCTATGCCAGGCAAACCTGGAAAACCATAATAAAGTATTGCCTGCCGGCGCGGCTATGCCGTTGGTGCCCTGCGCTACGATGGGCCGGGATACGCGCGCCCGGATTGAAACCGGCGTTTCCTGGTGCGAGAATACGCGGGGCGGTCCGGATAATTTGCAGTACGGCGGAAAGTTTGCCTATACCGGAACCCCCGAGGAAATTGGAAATCACCTGCTGGATATGCTCAACTATACCAAGCGCAACCGGAAAAACACCAAGTGCAACACGGTGCTGATGTATGCCTGGAACGAGCATGACGAGGGCGGCTGGATTTGCCCGACGCTCTCCTGCGACGAGGAGGGCAATGTACTTTACAACGAGGACGGCACGGCAAAGCGGAACACCGCACACATCGACGCGGTGAAAAAGGCAATCGCCTCCTACCGTTCCCAGGAAGCCAACGCCGGGGTGTATACTGATTTGGAGGGCAATATCGTCGAGGGAAATCCGGTTACGGACGCTTCCGGTACGCCTGCTCCTTCGCCGGGCACGGATATAAACGCTTCTTCCGGCGGAGGCGTATGGATGGTTATAGGAATCGGCGCGGCAGCTGCGGCTGCCGCGGCCGTTATCGCCGTTGTGGTCATCCGGCGGAAAATCATGCGCCATCGGTAAACCCTCAGAACAGGCCGTTGTTTTGCAAAAGGAGAGAGGAAAATTGTATCCCTGATTACAATAAAGCATAGGGCAGAGAGATAGGAAATTCAAAAAAGTATGACCTTTTAACAAAGGGTGCAGTGCTTGAATAAAATTCCCCCTGAGCCTTGAAAGGAAAAGGACGGATTGCAGTCCGTCGTATCTCTTGGTTCCACACAAGGCTGCTCTTTCCTGCTCATAAGGGCAGGAAAAGCTCATAACAAGAATAGGCATGGTAGATACAGCAGAGAATATCAGCGCTTTACATCTGATTGTTGACAAAAGGGAAGCGGAACCGTTATCTTGCAGATATTAACGAGCAGGCGGAATCAATGTTCTTTATTCTGGAGCGGCGGCAAGGGAACACGAACAACTAAAGGCTGAAAAGCAAATGATCTGGGTTGGCGGCACGAACGCCGCCCGAGAAGCGGCAACGGAGCTTGTCAGCCATACAATCCTGTGTTGTCCATAGCTTAATTCTTGTTCAGCGTGGTAACGATGAAAGCTCTGTCCTGTCTGCCTTGATGACGGAAACATGAAAAAAGCGCTGAGCTGAAGATAGGAGTATAGAAAAAACGTGGTGCGGTAAATCTGTACTCTGTTCTTTTATACCGCAAACGCTCTGAAAAGCTTATGCTGTTATGGAAAAAAAAGGTTGAAACGTAACTGGTTTTGTGATAAAATGTAAATATTAAATTTGTTCAAAAAGGGTTGACAAGAAAAGTGGCAGGGGGTATACTCATACATACATACATACATACATACATACATACAGTCTAATTCTGCCCTTTTTTCCTGCCAGGCCGGCAATAGAAGCAATTTGAAAGGCATATTCTGCCCACTTTACAGTGGACGGGACTCGCCTTTTTTTTGTTTTTTTAAAATTTGATGAAAGGACTGAAAAAGATGAAAAAGAGATTATTAGGCCTGCTGATCTGCCTTTCTATGGTGCTTTTCATTTTTCCGCAGATAGTACTGGCAGAGAATACGCAGGATAGCGGCACGGAGGCTGAGTGCGCTTGCAAGACAAAATGTACTGAAGACAGAGTGAATATTGCCTGCCCAATCTGCGGAGGAAGAGGAGCAAATCTGGAATTATGCAAAGGCACGCGGAATGATGAAGCTATAGAACAAAAGAATATTTTAACCGTGTCGTCCTATAGCGATGGCATAGTAGCAAAGGTTGGAAACGATGCGTTTTTTTCTCTTTCCGACGCTGTTGCCGCTGTTATAAGTACAGACGATAAAACCGGAACCGTGCAAATTGTTGAAGACATTGAACTGAGTGAGTTTATTATTATTCCCAACGGGGCGAATATTAAGTTGGTTGACGATGGGGTTGCGCATACGATTACGATGGTATCCAACAAGGATCAGTATTCATACGCGGCTTTTGTAATCGAACAGGGAGGCGCGCTCTCCATTGACGGTGCAAATCTTACTTTCACACGGCAGGCATATAATGAACGCGTGAGCGGTTTAATTGCATGCCATGGGGCGTTTACGCTGGAAGACGGCACCTTTGATTTAAATGGTCAAAATCTTGCCTGGAACACAAATACGAACAGTGCAAGCGCCATCATTCATGTGTGTGGCGCCAATGCCATATTTACCATGAACGGCGGCACAATCCAAAATGCTTCCTTAAGTACTAATACAGGGGGAATTCAAGTCAGCAGCTATGCAAAGTTTATTCTGAATAATGGTGTTATTAAAAATATAACCGGAGGGAATAATGCAAGAAGTGGAGCTGTGCTTGTCTATGCCCCTGATACCTCTTATAATTACGGAAAAGGAACAGCCTACTTTGAGATGAACGGCGGTATCATAAAAGATAATACCGGATACCGTGGCGCCGGGGTGCATGTGGTTGGGCAATCTTATAATTTCCGTGCTACAATGCTTTTGAACAACGGAACAATTCAGGGAAATACCTGTAACAGCAATGTATCACAGTTGGCGGGCGGCGGCGGCGTTTATATTGAGGGCAATGCCGAAGTCACCATGGAAGGCGGTAAGATTTTAGACAATACAGCTGTTAACGGTGTGGGCGGCGGCATATGTACAATAGACGGATATACGACGAACTTTCCTGACCCGAATGCTCCCAACGCATGGGCAATTGAGACATACAGTCGGTATTATCCTGCTGCGTTCACAATGCTGGGCGGCACAATCAGCGGCAATCAGGCTAAAACAAGCGGTACATCACAAACCATTATAGGTGACGGCGGCTGCGGCGGCGGCGTTTACATTGCCTCCAACTGTGTAACCCTAAAAGGCGGCTATATTGAGAATAACACTGCCCAACGGCAGGGTGGTGGTGTTTATGTTGGTTCCATTCCCTACAAACTGACCATCTATAACGCGGTGGTAACGGGCAACGAAGCTTCTGTTCTTGGCGGCGGTGTATGGGCTTGTCCTACGGGCGATACCGAGGTATTCGTCACTAACGGGGCCGGAGTTTACGGGAACAAATCCGACGGTGCCGGCGACGATATAGCGTCTGTCAAGGTTCATGGCAAGAATTATGGGCTGACACTTGCTGACCGTATTTTAGGCAGCGGGCAGGTACTGTGGTACAAAGATGGCGGGATTGCTGATAATGAAAACAATCTGGGCAATCCAGACGATTCACCGCGCTATAACTCCAGCGGAGATGCTAAGCCCATCACCCAAATCCAGAATAACATCGATCCGTATGCGCTCAAGGCGGTCGTTTCCAATAACGCAAAAGAGCTTGCCCAGAACAGTGCAGCACTGTTCATACGCGGCAATAAGTCTGCCCGTGGCGGCGGAATCGGCACCAATGGCGGTATCGTCATGGGCGAAAAGGATAACGAGTATACCTTAAAAGTTACAAAGGACTGGGGCGATACCGATGAGAGCCTGAAGACGCCTGTAACGGTTTCCCTGAAGGTGGGCGATACCGTCCTTGATTCGGTTACATTGAACGCGGAAAACGGCTGGACGGCGGAATTTACCCAACTTCCTGATCCTGCGACGCTCTCTGAGGAGTTTTTCTATGGAGTTGTGGAAAATCCGGTACCAGAGAATTTCGAAGCGGCCTATTCCGATGCGATAATGGATGAGGCAACCCGCATAATCGCCGTTAAAGTTACGAATACACAGATTATAGAGAAGGATCCCACCGGCGATCCTCCGCTGGAACAGCCTTCTGAACCGCCGAAGGATATCACCGGCGGCAATCAGACGGGGAATACAAACTCCTCGCAGACAGGCGATAACAGCAACCTTGCCCTTTGGATTGCCGTGATGCTGGCAGCGGGAGCTGGGTTGATCGGTACAGCCCTTTACAGCCGAAAAAAATACGGCAGTAATTCTTAATAATGGCTCCTGTGAAAGAAATAGTTTTTATGTATGCCGCCGCATGGGTTCCCTATGCGGCGGTTTTCTATGCCTGTCGGCTGTTTTCCTTCTCTGGCGCGGCTGGCTTTTCTGCCTGCCCGCTGCCTAAAGCAGGCGCTTTGCCGCCTCCCCGGGAGAGGGCGGCTGCATAGGAGCCGTCAGATTGAGGAAAGGAACTGATAAAATATATGCTATCAGGCATCATGTTTGCTTCCTGAATCAAACAATTTTCCATATTAGCGGTCTTTTTTCTCTATCTGCGGGGAGACATCTTTGCTATAATGAAGATGTGTTTCCGCTTGCTGTGCCCGTTTTCGGAATTGGCCCGGCGGCAGTCCCGTTTCCCGGGTAAACACCCTTGAAAAATAGCTTTGATCGGGAAAGCCGCACGCGGCGGCAATTTGATATACCGAGGCGTCCGTGGAGGAGAGCAGTTTTTTTGCCTGCTCAATGCGCGTCTGCGTTAAAAATCGGTTGATGGAAATGCCAAAGGCGTTTTCAAAGGCACTGATAACCGTGGATTTGCTGTAATGAAAATGGGCGCAGAGCAGGGGAATGGAGATCTTCTGTGCATAATTTTTGGCAATGTACTGCTTAAGGCTCTCCGCCAGGTCTGCCCGCGGGGGATTCACGGCGTTCGAGAGCGTTAAGTATTGGGCGCATACGGTCATAATCTGTGCGAAGGCGCTGATCTTGTTTGCATCCAGTATCGCCAGCGCGGCAACCGCGTCCGGCAGCTTCGCGTCGGTACAATAGGCCGCGGCCCGGGTCAGCACGTCCTTTTTTTCCGTTTCGCGCAGAACCTGCCCCATCATCAGGTAGCCCGCCGGCACGCCGAAATTGTACAGCGGGCTCACCGCCTCAAACAGGCCGAAGCGGCATTGGTACAGGTACGGCTCGCCGGTTTGTGCGGCGGCCTGAAAAGCGGCTCTGTCCGCCTGCAGGCAGCATTGCCGGGCCTGGGGATTTTTCTGAACCAGCGCGCAGAACGGAGCGATTTTTTCAGGATAGGCGGCGATCTCGTTAAAATCCATGTCGTGCAGGGAAATCCGAAAGCCGGAGACCTCATGCAGGGCCTTAAGTACCGATAAAATATTGGAATTCATGGCGTTCACCTTGTAAAAAAGTATAGAAAAAAACGATATTACAAAAATTATAATACAAAATGTTTAAAAAGGAAAGTCTGTTTTTATGGAAAATATCCAAAAAGTTTTACTGGCCTATGGGCTGGATCCGCAAAGGGCGCAATACCGTCCCTACGGCAGCGGACACATCAACGATACGTATCTGGTAACGGAAGAAAAGAAGCGCTATATCCTTCAGCGCATCAATACTCGTGTTTTTAAGGACGTGGAGGGCCTGATGCGCAACATTGCGCTGGTTACCGGTTTTTTGCGGGAAAAGGTTCTCGCCCGCGGCGGCGATGTTTTGCGGGAAATGCTGACCCTGCTGCCGGGCGCCGGGGGGGAAATTTATATTACCGATGAAGACGGCCTCTGCTGGCGGATGTACGGGTTTATTGCCGACGCGGTCAGCCTGGACCAGGCGCAGACGAAGGAGGAGTTTTATGCCAGCGGCGAGGCCTTCGGAAGCTTTCAGCGGCAGCTGAAGGATTTTGACGCCGCGCTTTTAACCGAGACGATTCCCGATTTTCATAATACCATAAAGCGGTACGAAGCCTTTTGCGCGGCTGCGGACGCAGCCGAACAGCCGCTTAAGCGAGCCGCCGCACGGGAGATTGATTTTATTTTCAGCCGGTTTGAAAAAATAGTATCGATTCAAAGCCAAAGCGATAGCCTGCCCCTGCGGGTGACGCATAACGATACCAAGCTCAATAACGTCATGCTGGACAGCGCTACCCGCCGGCCGCTGTGCGTAATCGATCTGGATACCGTAATGCCCGGCACGGTGATTCACGATTTCGGCGATTCCATCCGCTTCGGGGCAAGCACCGCGGCGGAGGACGAGACGAATTTAGACAAGGTGACGCTGGATCTTTCCCTGTTTGAAGCGTATTCCCGCGGCTTTTTAAAGGGCTGCGCCGGCACGCTGACGCCGGAGGAAAAGGTTCTGCTGCCCGAGGGCGCGCTGATTATGACCCTGGAGTGCGGCATCCGCTTTCTGACCGACTATCTGCAGAACGACGTGTATTTTAAAATTCACCGGCCCGGGCATAACTGGGACCGCTGCCGCACGCAGCTGAAGCTGGCCGCGGAAATGGAAAACAATATGGACGCTATGCGCGGGATTCTTGCGCAAATAGAATAAAAAAAGGAGTGTCGTTTTTATGCTGAAAACCCGGATTGTATCCTCGATGGAAAAATGCTTTCTCGATACGCCCGTGGAGGCCTTTGAGCCCATAGCGGAGGAGCGGATCTTTCAGAACCAGAAATATTCCTTTCAGGTGCTGCTTGCCGGCGGCAAAGAGGAACGGATTCCCGTTCTGCCCAAAATCGAGGCCGGGGAGCTGACCCCGTACATAACGGTGCGCGAGGTTGTGCCGGTACCGGTGGATTTCCCCGCGGCGGCGGATCACGACGACGGCTATCTGCGCGATACGCCGGGGCTGTATCCCGACCTGCTGCGCCCGCTGCACTATGACGGACATCTGCGCCTGTTCCTGGGGCAGACGCGCGCGCTGTGGATCGATATCGCCCCCGAGGGCGCGCTTACCGGCCGGTTTCCCATTACCGTTAAACTGTTTTGTGACGGCGCGTTAAATTACGGTATCGGGGGACTTTTGGCCGAGGAAACCTTTACCGTAGAGATCATGCCTGTATCGCTGCCGCCGCAGGAGCTGATTTTTACCCAGTGGTTTTACGCCGACTGTCTGGCCGATTTTTATCAGGTGCCGGTGTTCAGCCCGCGGCATTGGGAGATCTGTGAAAACTTTATGCGCGCGGCCGTTTCCGGGGGAAGAAATATGATGCTGACGCCGGTGTTCGGGTATCTGCTGGACACCTTTCCGGGCAGACGCCGCACGCATGTGCAGCTGGTGGACGTCTTTTCAGAAGACGGGCGGTATCGCTTCGGCTATCAGAATCTGGATAAATGGCTGGATCTGTGTAAAACGTGCGGGGTGGAATATTATGAGATATCGCATCTGTTCACCCAGTGGGGCGCCTCCTTTGCACCAATGGTGGAAATAACCGAAAACGGTGAAAAAAAGAAGTGCTTCGGCTGGGAAACCGACGGGGCAAGCCCGGAATACGCGGCGTTTTTGCGGGCGTTTCTGCCGGATTTTCTGCAGCATATGCGCGCGCGCGGCGAGGACCGGAAGTGCTGGTTCCATCTTTCGGATGAGCCGCCGCAGGAGCATCTGGAGCACTACAAAAAGGCAAAGGCAATCGTTGCGGATTTGTTGGAGGGATATCCGATTCTCGACGCGCTTTCCAACTACGATTTTTACGCGCAGGGGCTGGTGAACCGGCCGGTGCCGGTGCTGCAGCATCTGCAGCCGTTTCTGGAAAATCATGTTCCCGATCTTTGGACGTATTACTGCGGCGGAAATCTCGCGGGATACAGCAACGCGTTTTTAGCCATGCCCTCGGCGCGCACCCGCTTTATCGGCACGCAGTTCTATCAATATGACATTAAGGGCTTTTTGCATTGGGGCTATAATTTTTATAATAATCAGTGGTCGTTTGACCGTATAAATCCATTTTTGAATTCCTGCGGAGAAGGGTTCGCACCGGCGGGCGACTGCTATTGGGTGTATCCCGAAAAAGACGGTACGCCGTTGGAATCCCTGCGCTTCTGCGCGTTTTATCAGGGACTGGAGGACCTGCGCGCGATGAGGCTGTGTGAAAAATATTACGGCAGGCAGCGCGTTAAAGAGGAAATCGAAGCCGTCTGCGGGCCTGTGGCGTTTTCTTCCTGTGTAAACGAGACCGCCGTGATGCGGCGCCTGCGGAAACGGATCGACGATATGATTTTTGAAGCGGCGCTGAAATAAAAAAGAACCTGCCGCTTAAAAACCGGCAGGTTCTTTTTTGTTTACTGAAGAATTTTGATGCCGCCGATTAGGGGAAGCTCTTTGGCCTTGCCCTGTGCGGCGTTTACGATGCCCAGGATCATGAATACCAGCAGTGCAATACTTAACAGTATGGAGATCAGCCAGCCGATAACGGGAATCCATACCAGAATTCCGCTTGCAATGCTCGCCACAATACCCGCTAAAAAGAGTATCAGACCCTGATTGGCGTGGAAGCGTGCAAATTTGGAATCCTTTGCCGCCAGCAGCGGTATCAGGAACAGGATGCCGATATAAGCAAGCACGGCCATAACCTTGTTGTTCTGGATATCCGCCGGGTCAAACTCGCCGGTGGTGTCCTTGGTATTGGTAAAGTTATTTATCGCTGCGTTAAAATTGTTCTGGGCGCTGCCCTGGGTGTTTTGCTGGGCGCCATTCTGGGCGGTTTCGTTTACCGCCGCGCCGCAGCCGGGACAGGCGCTGCTGCCCTCGGGGATTTGTGTGCCGCATTTTCCGCAAAAAGCCATAGAAGAATACCTCCAAAAATAATTTAACAGAACCGCCGGTACTGTTTTATAATCAGGCCGGAAAAAACAGATAACGGCTGATTTATCAATAAAAGTATAATGGCAAAATCCTCTGTTGTCAACCATCCCGGGCATTTTTTTAACAAAAATTCCGCTTTAAAAGGAAACGGTACTGTTCCGGCCCGGCTTCTTTGGAAAAAGATTGCAGATATTTGGCCGAATATCGTTTTCTTTGCACAACATTTACAATGGAAAGGATTCGCCGTTTATGATAAAATATATGTAAGGATACAGATAAGGAGCGGAAAAATGAAAGAACGATATAAAAAACCGTATATTGAGGAAATCGGTGCGCCGCGCGAGGCGTGGTTTCACTATGCCGGTGCGGTAAACGAGCCGGTGTTTCCGTATTTTGTAATGGACGGCGGCGCCTTTCTTTTTATGAACGACCGGCTGGGAATTGCAGACGGCGATCAGCTGCTGGAAAAGGTGATGGACGGAAGCTTTTTTGCGCTTTGGCAGAAGGACGGCCGTTTTGACTGGGACGCGGTGTTCAGCCTGCCCGCCCAGGATACGATGCGCAATTTTGAATGGCATATTTTCCTGCAGCGGCTGTATATTCTGATGCCGCTGGCTGCGGCGTATAAAAAAAGCGGGGAAAAGCGCTATGCGGAAAAATTCCTGGCGCTGCTGAAGGACTGGATGGAAAAGCATCCGTACGAGGAATTCGACGCCTCCGTCAGCTACTTTGCCACCGGCTTTTACTGGCGCGATATGCAGGTGGCCTGGCGCACGATTGTGCTGGCCTTTTCGCTGTTCTTTTTGGACGGCGCGTTTGCAAAAGAAGATTGGCTGTATCTGTATGCGGCTTTGCAGAAACATGCGGATCACCTGTATCAGGAGGCCGGGGCGCATTTGAAAACCGGATACGCGCAGAACCACGTGCTGCAGGTGGGCACGGCGCTTCTGTACGTCGGCTGCCTTTTCGGGGAGTTTCCCAACGCGCAGGAGTATATTGCGCTTGGCAAACGCATTGTAAAGCAGAATTTGGACAAGGCGATTTTTGCCGACGGCGGCAGCGATGAGGATTCCCCCAGCTACAGCCATTTTATTGCGCGGCTGTACCTGGACGCGCATGTGCTGCTGATAAACAACGGCTATGAGAGCATTCCCGGCCTGAGGGAATCTGTTGTAAAGCAGTATGAGCTCCTGTATCAGTTCAGCACCGGGGACGGCAAAACCCTGCAGCTTAACGATTCCTATACTATGGACGTTTTGCATGACCTTGCCGTCGTGCAGGAAATTATGCCGATGGAGTTTAGCCTCAAAAGGGAATCCCGCCTGTTTCCCGACAGCTGTCTGGCCGTGCTGCGGAATGAAAATTATGAAATTTTCATCGACGCGATGCCCCTTTGGGCCTGGCATCAGCACGCCGGCAGACCGAATATCGTGGCGTATTATCAAAACCGGCCGATCCTGGTGGACAGCGGCGCCTGCAATTATGACGACCGCAACCTGCGGGACGAATACCTGATCTGTGCAAAGGCGCACAACGCGGTGTCCTGCCGGGAGCTGGGCGCCCACAGCAGCGCCAACGTAAAGGATCATTATGCGATTACCCGGTTTGAAGCCGGAGACCCTCAGCGCATTGAGATAGAGGGCACGTTTGCCTGCGGAGAGGTCTGCTTTGCCTTAAAGCGCACGGTGGTGCTCTATGCAGACCGCTTTACCGTGGAGGACGAGGCCCGGGCGGAGAGGGAATATGAATTTTATAATGTCATGCATCTGGCGCCCGGCCGGTTCACGCAGACGGAAAACGGTCTGCTCCAGCAGCACGGGGAGCGTTTGCTGCATGTGCAGTGCGGGCCGGACAGGGAAATACAGCTGCTGCCCTGCGTGATGCAGCAAAACCGGCTCGGTGTTTCTCCGGCAGTGTTTGTTAAAAACACGGGCAAAGGCATAAAAACCTTTTTTGAATTTCAAATGCGGTAACGGAAAAAGCAGCCGGAGCAACGGCTGCTTTGTTACTATCCTGAAAAAACGAAAGAGTAATTTTGGAGGTTCCGGTTCCTATTCTGTAAACTCTATCCGCACGCTGCCGGTGGTGGTGTTTGCCTCCAAGAGTTTGGGTCCGTCTCCTCCGGCGGGAACGTCCCGGCGGCCGGTGGTCGTATGGCCGGTTATTTTAAAGTTTGCGGCGCTGTCATGAATCCGGCATTTAATGCTTCCGGTCGTCGTTTCGATATGCGCGCTCTCCGCCACGGCGGTCAGCTCCGCGTCAATGGCGCCGGTGGTGGTTTGCAGCTTCATGCGGTCGGCCGACGCGCCGGTAAGCGCAATTTTTCCCGTGGTGGAAACGGCCCGCAGCTCGCGGCAGGTCAGATTTTCCCCCTCTATTTTGCCGGTGGTCATACAGATGCGCAGCTCTCCCGCCGCGTCGATATCTTTTAGGGAAATGCCGCCGGTGGTGGCGGTAAAGGAGGCGTCCTCCGGCAGGGAAAGGCCGGAAGCGTTTATTTTTCCCGTTGTGGTTGTAATGGAAAGCCCGCCGGAATAATTTTCGGGAATACCGATGCGCAGGCTGTAATCCTTCCGGCCGAAGAGGAAATTCCAGTTGAGGCGGGGATAGTCCCGCCGGATGCGCAGGATGCCGTCCCGTTCTTCTATAACGCACTTGTCGTTTTTGTAATTCCGGTATTCCACTGTAACGGCGTCGCCCGGGCAGGCGAACAGCGTAACGTCTGCAATTTCCATTTCGGCGTCTATTTCTGTAATATTGTAAAAACTCTCCTGCATGGCTTCTTCCTCCGGCATTTTTCCGCATCCGGTGCAGCAGCACAGGGCTGCCAGAAAAAGGGCTGCGAGCCCCGCAATTTTTATTTTACGCATTTCTCCTCCTCAGCCGTCGTTCCCCCGGCGCGGCACGGCGGTTTTCGGGGGCTCCTCCGGCGTTTGCACCGGAGAGGCGCGGCGGATGTGTTTTTTTAATTTTTTTATATTTCTTTCTATGTCGCCTAAAAAATATGACAAGGCAAAGCCGCACAGCAGAATAAAGAACGATACAAGAGTCGGAACATTGAAGCCGATTTTACAGCTTTCGTTCAGCACGCTGGGAATAATGGAGAGAAACAGGCCGAAGATCACCGAAAACGTAGCGGTGTAGAAGCGTTTGATCAGCTTGTTAATGATAAAGGAGATCACCAGCGCGCCTATGATCAGCCCGAAGCCCGCCGGTATCAGGACGGAAAGGTTGAAATCGGCAAGTGAGCCGACATATAACTCATATAGCCCCAGCGAGGATAGAATAACCGCGCTGTCGACGCCCGGAACAATCGAGGAGCCCGCCACGGCGACGCCTAAAAGCACGGACTGGAGCAGGTTCGGGTCCGTGATAACGGGAAACAAATTTTTGTTAAAGGAAAACAAGGCAAGGCCCGCCGCGGCCGAAAGAAGGATCACTCCGTAATATTTTGGGGCAAAGCCCTCCTTTTTTACCTCTTTATAAAAAAGAGGAATCGTACCCAGCACCAGGCCCAAAAAGGCAAAGCGCGTATACATCTCAAAATGGGTCAGTAAAAAGTCTACGGCCTTGCTGAACAGCAGCGCACCGACGCCGAAGCCTAAAAACAAAGGCGTTAAAAACAGAAGATTTTGTTTGAAATTCTTAAATAACGTGCCGATGGCCGTTATGGTTTTCTGGTATAGCCCCAAAATAACCAGCAAAACGCTTCCGCTCAAGCCCGGCGCAATGCCGCCGAAGCCCGCAATGATGCCCTTAAAAAAATTTTTCATTTTCCGCCTCCATTTCTGCTTTTTAACATATAGAAAAAAACCGGTGAATATAACCTGTATTTTTAAGGAAAAGGAAATTTTCCGCCGTACTCTTGCCCACCGGCGGGGCGGCAGAAGGAGAATTTGCCTTTTGCCGGTGCAGTGACGCATTTCCGGGCAAATTAATCTCTCTGACCTTCGGGGGGCTTTAGCCGCGCCGGTTTTTTTATTCTGAAAAAACAGCCTGCCGGAGAGCGGCGCTGAAAATTTGCGTTTTTTGAAAAAATCTGTCCCGGCATGAAAGGAAACGGCAGCTTTGCTTCCTGCGGGGCGCGCCGGGCTTTGTTGCCGTGCGCCTGTTACCGAATTGTGCTGATATCATAGGGCGTGGTCTGATACACAAAGTAGTTCAGCCAGTTGGAATACAGCAGATTGGCGTGCGCGCGCCAGGTAACCACGGGCGGATTTTTCGGATCGTCGTTTAAAAAATAGTTTTTCGGCACCTGAATATCCAGCCCGGCCTTTACGTCCCGCTCATATTCCTTTTTCAGCGTGTCGGCGTTATACTCGGGGTGGCCCATGATAAAAATCTGCTTGCCGTTTTCGGTAAACACCGCGTAAACGCCGGCCTCCTTGGAGGACGCTAAAATTTTAAGCGCGGGGACTTTTTCAATATCCTCCCGCGCCACGGTGGTGTGGCGGGAGTGCGGCACATAGAACACGTCGTCAAAACCGCGGAAGAGAATGGCTTTTTTATAGTCCAGCGTATGGGGAAAGATGCCGAACATCTTTTTTTCAAGGGGCTGCTTCTGAATGCCGTAATGGTAATACAGCCCGGCCTGCGCGCCCCAGCAGATGTGCAGCGTGCTGGTGACGTTGGTCTTGCTCCACTCCATGATACCGCAGAGCTCCTGCCAGTAGTTCACATCCTCAAAGGGCATGTTCTCCACCGGCGCGCCGGTGATAATCAGCCCGTCGAATTTCTGGTCCTTTACATCCTCAAACACCTTATAAAAGGCCAAAAGATGTTCCTGCGAAATATTGGCCGAAACGTGAGACTGCGTATGCAAAAGCGTCAGCTCCACCTGCAGGGGCGTATTGCCCAAAAGGCGGGAAAGCTGGGTTTCGGTATCGATTTTCAGCGGCATTAAATTTAAAAGCGCTACCTTCAGCGGCCGGATATCCTGCGTAATGGCGCGGGTTTCGGTCATAACAAAGATATTCTCCTCCAGCAGCGTCTTTACCGCGGGCAGATCGTTGGGTATTTTAATGGGCATACAAAGCCCCCTCCTTTATACGGTTTCCAAGGCCTGGGCGATATCATCAATCAAATCCTGCGCGTTTTCCAGTCCGCAGGAGAAACGCACCAAATCACCTGAAACGCCCGCGGCCAGAAGCTCCTCGTCGTTCATCTGGCGGTGGGTGGCGCTGGCCGGGTGCAGGCAGCAGGTGCGCGCGTCGGCCACGTGGGTTTCAACGGCGGCGATGCGCAGCCGCTTCATAAATGCCTCAGCTGCCTTTCTTCCGCCCTTTACGCCAAAGCTGACAACGCCGCAGGTGCCGCCGGGCATGTATTTCTGCGCCAGTGCGTAATACGCGTTCCCCTCCAGCCCCGGATAGTTGACCCAGGCGATTTTTTCATGGCTCTGCAAAAAGCGGGCGACGGCCAGGGCGTTTGCGCAGTGGCGCTCCATCCGCACGTGCAGGCTTTCCAGCCCCAAATTCAGCAAAAAGGCGTTTTGGGGGGATTGAATCGAGCCAAAATCGCGCATCAGCTGTACGGTGGCCTTGGTGATAAACGCGCCGGCCAAACCAAAGCGCTCGGTATAGGTAACGCCGTGGTAGCTCTCGTCCGGCGTACACAGGCCGGGGAATTTTTCCGCCTGCGCCGTCCAGTCAAATTTACCGGAATCCACAATGCAGCCGCCTACGCCCGCGCCGTGGCCGTCCATATACTTGGTGGTGGAATGGGTCACGATATCGGCGCCCCATTCAAAGGGGCGACAGTTGAAAGGCGTGGCAAAGGTATTGTCCACAATCAGCGGCACGCCGTGCCGGTGCGCGGCGGACGCGAATTTTTCAATATCTAATACCGTAAGGGCGGGGTTGGCGATCGTTTCGCCGAACACGGCCTTGGTTTCGGGGCGGAAGGCCGCCTCCAGCTCCTCCTCGGTGCAGTCGGGGGAAACAAAGGTAAACTCGATGCCCATACGCTTCATCGTTACGGCAAACAGATTATAGGTGCCGCCGTAAATGGTGGAGGAGGATACGATGTGATCGCCGCAGGAGGCGATGTTGAAAACGGCGTAGAAATTGGCCGCCTGGCCGGAGGAGGTGAGCATGGCTGCGGTGCCGCCCTCTAATTCGCAGATCTTTGCCGCCACATGGTCGTTGGTGGGGTTCTGCAGGCGGGTATAGAAATAGCCGCTGGCCTCTAAATCAAACAGCTTGCCCATATCCTCGCTGGTATCGTATTTAAAGGTAGTGCTCTGGATAATGGGAATCTGGCGCGGCTGTCCGTTCTCCGGACGGTAGCCGCCCTGTACGCATTTGGTTTCGATTCTGGTCTGGCTCATGTTTTTTCCTCCTAAAAAAATAAATACCCGTCGCAAAGCAACCCCTTGCGGCAGGCCGTTCAAAACAGCTTTGGATAAAAGCGCCGGAAAAGCTCCCTGTTCTGTTTTTTGCGGTTTTTTCCGCAGTGCACTTTTATTATATCCATTCAGGAGGATTTGTCAACAGGAACGTCGGTTTGCGGCAGGGGACAAAAGCAGCCGGAAACAGAACGATGTTTCCGGCTATTTTTTATTTCCGCGGCGCGGGGTTATGTATAGTCGCCTAAAAATGCGTGGTTGGCCTCAAACAGCTCGTCGACCATCCGGCGGATCTCCTCCAGGCTGCATACTGCCGAGGAGAGCGGGTCCATGTATACGGCCTGATAGACCATCTCCCGGCTCTTTTTCACGGCTGCTTCCACCGTCAGGCTTTCGATGCGGGCGGTGGTGTTTACCAGTATGGCTAAATGGGCCGGCAGGGGACCGGCCATCGTCGGCCTAAAGCCCATATAATCCGAAACCACAGGAATTTCCACGCAGGCGTCCGCCGGCAGGTTGGGAATAGACCCGTTGTTGAGTACATTGCCGTTGAATACAAAGGGCTTGCCGTCGCCTAAGCGGGAATTGAAAATATCCGCCGCGTATTCCGGGCTTTTGTTTGGATCCACCTCTTTGGCCAGAAACTCCTCGTATTGTTTTTTCCAGTTTTTCTGGCGTTCCAGCCGCAGGTTGAGGGAAAACGCGTATTCTCCCGGATTCCAGCCCGTGGAGTGGGTGCAGTATTTTTCAATCAGGTCCGGGCGCTTGCGGAACCATTGGTTATATTCGGAATTATGGCCGCTGGACTCGGTAGGATAATATCCCAGCTTTAAAAACATTTCGTTGCGCACCTGTTCCCTGTTATAGTATTCTTCATCCTCTAAAAGCTTGCGAAGCCGGGGGTACAGATCCTGTCCGTTGTGCTCCAGTCTTGTATAAAATGCCTGATGGTTTACACCCATGCACTGATATACCACCTCCTGCTCCGGTACGTTCAGCCACTGGCAGAGCATCCGTATCGTTCCCTGTACGCTGTGGCACAGCCCTGTTACCTCTACGCCGCTGTATTTCTGCATTGCGCCGCACAGCATGGCCATGGGGTTGGTATAATTCAAAAAAACGGCATGCGGACAGTATTTTTCGATATCCCGGCAGATCTCCAGCATCAGCGGAATATTGCGCAGGGCCCGGAAAATGCCCGAAACGCTGCGGGTATCGCCTACGTTGATATCTACGCCGTATTTTTTGGGGATTTCGATATCATACCTCCAGATATCGATATCGCCGTTGAAGACGGTGCACAGCACTCCATCGGCGTCCTTTAAGGCCGCTGCACGGTCCATGGTGGGAACAATCCGGCATCGGGGACACTGCATGGTTTGGGTAATTTTTTCACAGATCTTTGTGATATAGTCCAAATGCGCTTTATTGATGTCCATCAGGCGGATTTCACATTCTTCAAAAGCGGGAAATGTCAGCAGATCCCGCACGCAGCTGGTGGTGAACTGCAGGCTTCCCGCACCGATCAAAGCAAATTTTTTCATGATAGTTACCTCCTATACTTTAGGATACTGCCTGCCGGTAAAAATGAAAATAGAAGATTTTGCTGTTTTTATGGATTTTCCTGCTATTGACAAATTTGCCTTTCCCGTGATATCCTGTAAAAGCGGAGGTGGACTTATGGAAAAAAACGTATACACCAATGAGAATTTAACCAATTTTCCTTCTGAGGAATATTTTCATATCAACAGCTGTGGAATGCAGAATAACCACAAAAATCACTTTACGATCCTTCGGCGGGAGGGGAGGGTGGATTTCCACATCCTCTATATTATAAAGGGCAGCCTTACCGTTGTCTATGCGGGAAGGGAAGAAACGCTTTTGCCTGGGAATTTTGTTTTGTATCCGCCGGGAATGCTGCAGAGGTATACCTTTCCCGGGGAAGTGGAAACCGTGACGTTTTGGGTACATTTTACCGGCCGCACCGTCCCGGAAATTTTGGACGGGCTGCATTTGAAAGGGGGAGTTTACGCCAAGCGGTTTTATATAGAGGAGACCCGGCTGCGGAGCATTGTGGAAAAATTCAAGCGGGAGGGCTTTGAGGCAAACGGTGAGCTTTTGTATTTTCTGCATCTGCTGGCGCAGCAAAACAAAGAGCAGCCTTCTGTACGAGGGCTCGACAGCCTGCTTCCGGCCCTACTGCATATGGAAACGCTGCAAAAATGCACTGTGGCGGAGTGCGCGGCCCTCTGCGCGATGAGCGAGAGTCGGTTTTCCCATCTTTTCAGGCAGACGATGGGTGTTTCGCCGCATCAGTATTTCTTAAAACTGCGGCTGGAGCAGGCGCGGAACTATTTGCGGGATTCTGACCTGAGCGTTGCCCAGATCGCCCAGCTGACGGGCTTTGAGGACGCCCTGTATTTCAGCCGGCTGTTTAAAAAATACTATGGGGTTTCTCCCTCTCTTTACCGCGGAAAATAGAATTTGCGCTTTTTACAAGAAAAAACAGGGGATGCGTTTTTTCCTCCTGTTTTTACGTTGCAGCTGATGTCAGCCTGTTTTTACCGGCGTTCTTTTTTGGGAAAAACACCTTCGGTTTTTGCTTCTTCCAGTCTTTCGGCCAGCCGTTCCAGAATTTTTTGAGCCTTTTCCTGGGGAAGAATTCCGTATTCGGCGGATTTTTCGATCAACTGGCGCTCGGCGGCGAGCTTATCCTCCAAAATGGACAAAAGCTCGTCCTTTTGCTCCTGGGGCAATTCCTCCCAGTTCTGCTCGGCGGGCGCATAGGCGGGCGCGGCCGAAGAGGTGAGCATCAGCCCGATGCAGGCAAAGGCCAGAAGCGCGCAGGTAAGCGCAATATATAAACGGTTGTTTACCATATAAAACATCCTTTCCTTTTTTTCTGTTTTTATTTTTTCCGCAATCACAAAAAATATCAAAGCAAAAATTGACAAATTTTCTCTTCCGCTGTCTTCTGCTTTTCGCCCGCGCCGGAGAACAGTGCGGCTTTGGAAAGAAATACCGTGCTCTGCTTGCTTTTTCAAAGGCTTTGTTGTATAATGTAACAGAATATAAAAATTTATGGAACATTGTTTGTTTGCAGAGCGGAGGATTATTATGGCAAAGCATTTTTTTTCATCGGAATCTGTTACCGAGGGGCATCCGGATAAGATCTGCGATCAGATCTCTGACGCGATTCTGGACGCAATTTATAAAGAAGATCCCTATGCGCGCGTGGCCTGCGAGGTCTGCTGCACTACGGGGCTGATCCTTGTTATGGGCGAGATTTCCACAACGGCTCAGCTGGACGTACAGCAAACTGCGCGGCAGGTGGTGCTGGATATCGGCTATGACCGGGCCAAATACGGCTTTGACGGCCATACCTGCGGCGTGATCACTGCGCTGGACAAGCAGTCGCCGGATATTTCCATGGGCGTCAGCCAGGCGCTGGAGCAGAAAAACGGCGAGAGCGACGCGAAATTTTCCACCGGCGCGGGAGATCAGGGCATTATTTTCGGCTATGCCTGCAACGAGACGAAAGAACTGATGCCGCTGCCGATTTCCCTGGCGCATCAGCTGGCCAAGCAGCTGACGAAGGTCCGCAAGGACGGTACGCTCGGCTACCTGCGTCCCGACGGCAAGACCCAGGTGACGGTGGAATACGATAACGGCGTGCCTGTGCGGGTGGACGCGGTGGTCGTATCCTCTCAGCATGCGCCGGAGGCGGAAATGGAGCAGATCCGCCGGGATATTATCGAGCATGTGATAAAGCCCGTGATTCCCGCGCAGATGATGGATGAAAATACAAAATTCTTTATCAATCCCACCGGCCGATTCGTTATCGGCGGCCCGCAGGGGGACAGCGGCCTGACGGGGCGCAAAATCATCGTGGATACCTACGGCGGCTATTCCCGCCACGGCGGCGGCGCGTTCTCGGGCAAGGATCCCACCAAGGTAGACCGCAGCGCGGCCTATTTTGCCCGGTATATCGCCAAAAACATCGTGGCCTCGGGCGCGGCGGAAAAATGCGAGGTGCAGCTGGCCTACGCCATCGGCGTGGCGCGGCCGGTCTCGGTGCTGGTGGAAACGTTCGGTACGGCAAAGGCTCCGGAGGAGAAGATCGCCGGCGCGGTAAACGCCCTCTTTGATATGCGGCCCGACGCGATTATTGAAAAACTGGAGCTTCGCCGGCCGATCTACCGGCCCTTGGCGGCCTACGGACATATGGGCCGGGAGGAGCTGGGCGTAAAATGGGAGAATACCGACATGGCGCAGAGCATAAAAGAGTATTTGGGGATGTAAGGAGAAGAATATGGGTTTTTTAGGCATCTTTGGAGATAATACCGCCCAGCAGCTGAAAAAGATTGAAAAAATCGTCCGGAAGGTGGAGGCGCTGGAGGACTATATGAAGGGCATGGGCGACGATGCCCTGCGCGCGAAGACCGATGAATTCCGCGGCCGGCTGCAAAGCGGCAAGGAAACGCTGGACGATCTTCTGCCCGAGGCCTTTGCTGTGGCGCGGGAAGCCGCCTGGCGGGTTTTAGGGCTGCGGCCGTTCCATGTGCAGCTGATCGGCGCGGTGGTTCTGCATCAGGGGCGGATTGCCGAGATGCGCACCGGTGAGGGAAAAACGCTTACCGCTACACTGCCGGCCTATCTGAACGCCCTGGCCGGCGAGGGTGTGCATATCGTTACGGTAAATGAGTATCTGGCCGGCTATCAGTCGGAAATGATGAGCAAGCTCTTCGGCTTTTTGGGCATGACGGTGGGCAATATCTACAACGGCATGAGCCGCGAGGACCGGCAGGCGGCCTATCGGGCCGATATTACCTACGGCACCAACAGCGAATTCGGCTTTGACTACCTGCGCGACAACATGGCCGTGCGCGGCAGCGACCGCTCCCAGCGCAGGCTGAATTTTGCCATTGTGGACGAGGTGGACAGCATCCTGATTGATGAGGCCAGAACGCCGCTGATTATCTCCGGCATGGGCGGCGAGTCCTCGGAGATGTACGGCAAGGCCAACGCCATCGTCAAGGGGTTCCGGGGGCTTGCCGAGAAGGAAAAGCAGGGCAAGCTGGATTTAGTGGATGAAGAGTATGAGCAGGAGCGCCTGAAATACGATTTTACCATCGACGAAAAGGCGCGCACGGTATCCCTGACCGAGCCGGGCGTTTCCAAGGTGGAAAAGGCGCTGGGCATCGAGGATCTTTCCGATCCGGCCAATACCGAGCTGGCGCACTTTATCAACCAGGCCCTGAAGGCCAATTTCCTGTTCAAGCGCGACCGCGACTATGTGGTCACCGACGACGGGCAGGTTAAGATCGTAGATGAATTTACCGGCCGTATTTTAGAGGGCCGGCGGTACAGCGAGGGGCTGCATCAGGCCATCGAGGCCAAGGAAAACGTAAAGGTGGCCCAGGAAAACCAGACGCTTGCCACCATTACGTATCAGAATTATTTCAGAATGTATAAAAAGCTCTCGGGTATGACGGGTACCGCCAAAACCGAGGAGGAGGAATTCCAGGGCATCTACGGGCTGGACGTTGTGTGCGTTCCCACCAACAAGCCCATGATCCGCAAGGATCTCAACGACCGGCTGTACAAGAACGTGCAGGATAAATTCAGCGCCGTGGTTGAGGAAGTGATCTCCCGCCATGCCACCGGTCAGCCGGTTTTGGTGGGTACCGTTTCGGTGGAGATCAGCGAAAAAATCAGCGATATGCTGCGCCGCCGCGGCGTTAAGCATGAGGTGCTCAACGCCAAGCATCACGCCAAGGAAGCGGAGATTGTGGCCCAGGCGGGCCGGTTGGGCGCAGTGACGATCGCCACCAATATGGCCGGCCGCGGTACCGATATTCTTTTGGGCGGCAACCCGGACTTTATGGCGCGCCGGGATTTAAAGGGACAGGGCTATGAGGAGGAAAAAATCGACCTTGCCACCGGCCGCCAGAGCACGGAGGATGAAGAAATTCTCGCTCTGCGGGCCGAGTACAACCGGCTGCTGGCGGACTATAAAAAGCTGACCGACGAAGAGCATATAAAGGTAGTGGAGGCGGGCGGCCTCTGTATTTTAGGCACCGAGCGCCACGAGAGCCGGCGTATCGACAATCAGCTGCGCGGCCGTTCCGGCCGCCAGGGCGATCCCGGCGTAAGCTGCTTCTTTATCTCGTTTGAAGACGACCTGATGCGCCTCTTCGGCGGGGATAAGATGCAGATGTTTGCCTCTAAGGCCATGGGCAGCGAAACGATGGTGGAGGCGGGCATGCTCTCCAAGGCGATTGAAAACGCCCAGAAGCGTGTGGAGGGACGCAATTTCTCCATACGAAAGAACGTTCTGCAGTATGACGACGTTATGAACAAGCAGCGTGAGCTGATCTATTCCCAGCGGCGCCGGGTTCTGGAGGGCGAGGATGTCTCCGAGTCCATTCTGGATATGACCGACAAGGTCATTGAGCGCACGGTACATCAGTTTACGGCCGACGCGGACAAAAATGAGTGGAATTTAGGCGGCCTTTTGGAGGAGCTTAAGCGCATCTGCCTTGACCGGGAGACGGAAAAGACCGCGCTGGAGGGGCTCTCCCGCGACGCTGTGATAGAAAAGCTGCAGGAGCTTTCCCGCGCGCGCTATGAAAAGCGCGCCGGCGAGCTTGCCGAGGCGGGCCTCAGCATCAAGGACGTGGAGCGCTTCGCGCTTCTGCAGTCGGTAGACCGCCACTGGATGGATCATATCGACGCGATGGATCAGCTGCGGCAGGGCATTTCCCTGCGCTCCATGGCGCAGAGGGACCCGCTGCAGGAATTCAAGATGGAAAGCTACGATATGTTTGAGGAGATGAACCGCTGTATTCAGGAGGACGCGGTGCGGCTTTCGTTTAACGCGATGATCTCCGTGAACGCGCGGCCCAAGGCGCCGAAGATCACCGGCGAGGGCAAGGCCGGAGAGAACGCTCCGGCACGGCCGAAGAAGGCCGGGCAGACGGTAAGCGCGCCCAAGGTGGGAAGAAACGATCCCTGCCCCTGCGGCAGCGGCAAAAAGTATAAACACTGCTGCGGTGCGGCAAAATGATTATATACCCTTATATAAGGGCTTTAAGGAGATGAGAAATTTGATAGAGTTCGATTCATTCAAGCAGCGCGCGGCGCAGGCGGCCGCCAATATCAAATTGGCAGGTGAATCCCTTTAACCCGGATGGGATGAAGGAGAGGATCTTAGAGCTGAACGAGGAGATGGCCCAGCCGGAATTCTGGAACGATCCGGAAAAGGCGCAGGCCAAAAACCGCGAGCTTTCGCACCTGGAAAACAAGATAAAGGAGCTGGAGGGCTTTGAACGGCGCCTGGAGGATATCGGGGCGATGATCGAGTTGGGCGCAGAGATGGACGACGCCGATACCGCCGCCGAGGTGGAGCAGGAGCTTTCCTCTCTGGAGGAGGCCGTGGAGCGGCTGCAGCTGGAGACCATGCTTACCGGCGAGTATGACGCCAACAACGCGATTTTGACCCTGCACGCCGGCGCCGGCGGCACCGAGGCGCAGGACTGGACCGATATGCTGTTCCGGATGTACCGCCGGTACTGCGAAAAGAGCGGCTACCAGGTGGAAATTTTGGATTATCTGGCCGGCGACGAGGCCGGGGTAAAGAGCGTGACCTTCCGCGCCGTGGGAGAAAACGCCTATGGCTTCTTAAAGGCCGAAAAGGGCGTGCACCGTCTGGTGCGCATTTCGCCCTTTGACGCGAACAGCCGCAGGCATACGTCTTTTTCCGCACTGGAGGTCATGCCGGAAATTGAGGACGAGGGCGCGATTGTGATTCCGCCGGAGGATATCGAGATTGAAACGCGGCGTTCCACCGGCGCGGGCGGACAGCACATCAATAAAACCGAATCGGCCATCCGCATTATCCACAAGCCCACCGGCATTGTGGTGCAGTGCCAGCAGGAGCGTTCCCAGATACAGAACCGCGAAACGGCGATGAATATGCTGCGCTCTAAGCTGATTGAGCTGCGGGAGCGCGAGCGCGAGGAAAAAGAGCTGGAGCTGCGCGGCGACATCAAAAAAATCGAATGGGGCAGCCAGATCCGTTCCTATGTGTTCCACCCGTACAATATGGTAAAGGATCACCGCACCAATGCGGAGACCTCGAACATTCAGGCGGTAATGGACGGAGAACTGGAACCGTTCATCCGCGCCTATTTAGGCAAAAAGGACAGGGAACAGAGTTGAAAACAAAAAGTACGGCAATGCAAAAGCTCTTCGGCGTTCTGATTGGATTGCTGCTGGTGTACGCCACGTTTTTTTCGGCGTTTTCCTCCATGCTCTACAGTCCGTCGTTCTATCTGAAGCAGGATTCCCGCTATCAGATCACCGAAAATGCCGAGCTTAAAAATGCCGACGAATACCGCGGCATTTATACCGCGGTAATCCAGGCACTTAAGCACGGCGCCGAAACCGTTCAGGATGCCGTGGTGGTAAAAAAGGGGTATGCCGAGGATTTTTCCGATACTGTACTTTCGGCCGGGAATTTTACGCTTACCAAGGAGTGGCAGCCGTTTTCGGCGGAGATGACGCTTGGGGAGAACTATTTTGAAACGGTGAACCGCCTGTATGAATACGGCTATGACCAGGCGCGCACGTTCAGCCTTAAGTTTTTCCATGCCTCCGCTGACGAGGGGACGGGGTTCCTGCTGGATAACCTTGCGCTGGTTCTGTTGGAGGAAACGGAAGAAACGCTTTTGGCGTCTTCGGATTTGGAGACGGACGAGCTGACCGGCTGGCGCGTGTTTTCCCGCGGGGACGGTCTTTTGGAGCGAGCCGCCGGCGGCGTGGAAAATTCGGCGGGAGCGGTGCGGTTTACCCCGTATGCGCAGCAGAGCGCCCTGGCCTTTGCGGCGGGGGATGCGCTCGGCGGGCTTTGCCGGGCCGGGAAAGAAATACGCTGCCGCGTGACCTTTTTTGCCCGTCTGCCGGAAGAGGCGGAGGTAGAGAGCGCCGAAGTGACGCTGCAGCTGGCCTCTGCCAAGGAGAGCACGGCGGCGGAGGCGGCCGGGGAAATCGGCGGCGAGCATCTGCCGATGTTCGGCCCGGAAGAGCTGGCCAGGCTGGAAAAAGGACACCGGCTGCTGCTTATCGGCAATATTCTGCGCTGGTTATCGCTGGGAATTGCTCTGGCGCTGGTCATTGCTGTTGTTGTAAAGGACCGCCGGCCGGGTCTGCGCGGGCTGGGGCTTGCAGCCCTTGTAACCGTTTTGCTGCTGTTTTTGCTGCTGGACGTCCTCGTGCTGGTGTGCATGAGCCGGTCCGCTCAGGTGCAGCAGGCGCTTTACGGTGTTCTGGGCAGCGCGCCGATGGACGGAGCGTTTTTGCCCTTTGTGCTGGGCGCCAATTATGCCAATGATTTTATAAAGGGATTTTTATCGTTTTTCAGCTTTATCATGTGCATTCCCGTAGCAGTTTCCTTCTTTCTGTTCCGGCTTTCGGTGGTAAGGGATGATTTTACAAACGATGATTATATGTATCAGGAATGACGTATTTTGAAATTGCGCAAAAAAAAGCGGAAAAGTTAAAAGAGAAAAACAGCGCGCTGATTCTGGCAATCGAATCCTCGTGTGATGAAACCGGCGCGGCTGTGGTCAGGGACGGGCGTACGGTTTTAAGCAATGTAATCGCTACACAGATCCCCGTGCATAAAAAATACGGCGGCGTGGTGCCGGAGATCGCCTCGCGCAGCCACACCGCGGCGCTCGTTCCGGCAGCGGAGCAGGCCCTGGAGGACGCGGGGGTGACCTTTGCGGATATCGAGGCCATAGCCGTTACCCAGGGGCCGGGGCTGATCGGCGCGCTGCTGACGGGGGTCAGCTATGCCAAGGCGCTGGCTTACAGCTTAAAGCTGCCGCTAGTGGGCGTGCATCATATTCACGGACATATCTGTGCCAACTTTCTTGCGCATCCGCAGCTGAAGCCGCCGTTTATGGCCCTTGCGGTCTCCGGCGGCCACAGCCATATTATCATGGTAAAGGACTACTGCGACTTTTTGCTTTTGGGCGCCACGCGGGACGACGCCGCGGGCGAGGCCTTTGATAAGGCCGCGCGGATACTGGGGCTCGGGTATCCCGGCGGCGCCGCCATCGACGCGCTGGCGCAGACCGGAAATCCCGGGGCCTTCCGCTTTGCCACCAGTTTAGAGAGAGAGGAAACCTATGATTTTTCCTTCAGCGGCATGAAGACCGCGGTTGTGAATTTAGTGCACCGGCTGGAGCAGAAGGGGCAGGAGATCCCGAAAGCCGATATTGCGGCCAGCTTTCAGGCCGGCGTGGTGCGGATGCTGACGGAAAAAGCCGTAAAGGCCGCGCAGGCGCAGGGGGTTGACCGGCTGGTGCTGGCGGGGGGCGTGGCGGCCAACAGCCGGCTGCGGCAGGAGCTGGAGCGAATGTGCCGCGCAGGCGGCATTGCACTGTATGCTCCTTGCGGGGAGCTTTGTACCGATAACGCGGCAATGATCGGCTCGGCCGGTTTTTATACCCTGATGCAGGGCAGGCTTTCCGGTTTGGATATGAATGCCTTTGCTACCGGCGGGCTGCGTGAGTTTTATGAGGAGGAAACCCTGAATGTGTGAAAAAAAACCGTATTATATATCAACGCCCATCTATTATCCCAGCGATAATCTCCATATCGGCCACAGCTACTGCTCGGTGGCGGCCGATACGATTGCGCGCTTTAAGCGTATGCAGGGGTATGATGTTTACTTTTTAACCGGAACCGACGAGCATGGCCAGAAAATTGAGCGCAAGGCCGCACAGGCGGGTCAGACGCCCAAGGAATATGTGGACGGCATCGTGGCCAACGTAAAAAAGCTGTGGGAGCTGATGGACGTCTCCTACGACGGCTTTATCCGCACCACCGACGACTATCACGTGGCGGCCGTGCAGAAGATTTTTAAAAGGCTCTATGACCAGGGCGACATTTATAAGGCCGAGTATGAGGGCTGGTACTGCACCCCCTGCGAAAGCTTTTGGACCGAGACCCAGCTTGTGGACGGCAAGTGCCCCGACTGCGGCCGGCCGGTGGAGCTTACGCGGGAGGAGAGCTATTTCTTCCGCCTGTCCAAATATCAGGACCGCATCATCGAGCATATCCAAACCCATCCGGATTTTATTCAGCCGCCCTCCCGGGCCAGGGAAATGCTGAACAATTTTCTTTTGCCGGGCCTGGAGGATCTGTGCGTTTCCCGCACCAGCATCAAATGGGGCATTCCCGTCACGTTTGATGAAAAGCACGTGGTGTATGTGTGGATCGACGCGCTGAGCAACTATATTACAAAGTTAGGATATTTAAGCGGGGACGATTCGCTTTTGAAAAAATACTGGCCGGCGGACGTGCACCTTGTGGGCAAGGAAATCGTGCGCTTTCATACGATTATCTGGCCCGCCATGCTGATGGCGCTGGAGCTTCCGCTGCCCAAGCAGGTGTTCGGCCACGGCTGGCTGGTGTTCGGCGGGGAAAAGATGAGCAAAAGCCGCGGCAACGTGGTGGACCCGGTCATTCTGTGCGAAAAATACGGCGTGGACGCGATCCGCTATTTCCTCATGCGGGAGATGCCCTTCGGAATGGACGGCAATTTTACCAACGAAGCGCTTTTTTCCAGAATCAACAGCGATTTGGCCAACGATCTGGGCAACCTAATCAGCCGTACCTGCGCGATGATTGAAAAATATTTCGGCGGTGTTCTGCCCGCGCCGGGCGAGGGGGCGGAGCCGGATGGCGAGCTGATTGCTTTGGCCGAAGCCACGCTGCCGGCGGTGGAGAAAAAGATGGATGAATTCCAGTTCTCCCTGGCGCTGACGGAGATTTGGAAGCTGATTTCCCGCTGCAATAAATATATTGACGAAACCATGCCCTGGGCGCTGGCCAAGGACGAGGGCAAAAAGGGAAGGCTGGCCACGGTGCTGTATAATCTGGCCGAGGCCGCCAGAATTATCAGCGTGCTGATTGCGCCGGTGATGACGAAAACCCCTGCTAAAATACAGGCTGCGCTGGGCGTGCCGGGGGAGCTTGCCACGCTGGAGAGCATCCGGCATTTCGGCGGCATCCGCCCGGGCAGCGTGGTAAAGAAGATGGAGCTTCTGTTCCCGCGCATTGATATCGAAGCGGAGCTTGCCGCGCAGGAAGCGGAAAAAGAAATGAAAAAAGAAGAGAAAAAAACGGAGGAGCCGGCTCCGCAGCCGATGATAACGATTGAGGATTTTGCAAAAGTATCGTTAAAAACAGCGCGGGTTTTGACCTGTGAAAAGCTGGAGGGCTCGGATAAGCTGCTGAAAATGCAGTTGGATGCCGGAGGGGAGAAACGTACGGTTGTCTCCGGCATTGCCAAGTGGTATACCCCCGAGGAGATGGTGGGCAAAACCGTGGTATTGGTAGCCAATTTAAAGCCGGCTAAGCTGCGCGGCGTTGTAAGCGAAGGCATGATTTTGTGCAGCGAGGATGAAAACGGCCGCCTCAGCCTGGTAGCGCCGGAGCAGACAATGCCCGCGGGCGCTGTGGTGCGCTGATGCGTTTGATCGACGTACACTGCCACTACGAGGACGGCCGCTTTGATAGCGACCGCACGGAGGTTCTGGAAAACATCCAAAAAGCCGGCATTGTCGCCGTAGACGCCGGCTGCAGCGTAAGCGACAGCCGCCGCGTTTGCGGGTATGCGGAAGAGTTTGCCAACCTCTATTTCTGCGCCGGGATTCATCCGGAAAATGCGGCGGAATTTTCACAAAGCGCGCTGGAGGAGCTGCAGATGCTGTGGCGGCATGAAAAATGCGTGGGCGCCGGGGAGATTGGGCTGGATTATTACTGGAAGGAAAATCCCCCCAAAAACGTGCAGCAGGAGGCCTTTTTAGCGCAGGCCGAGGCGGCGAAGGCCGCGGGACTGCCGGTGGTGATCCACTGCCGCGAGGCCGCCGGCGATATGACGCGGCTGGTGCGCGCGCACGATATCTCCTTTGGCGTGATGCACTGCTTTTCCGAGAGCCGGGAGACGGCAAAAATTTATCTGGACCGGGGACTATATTTTTCCTTCGGCGGCACCTCCACCTTTAAAAACGCGGTGCGCGCGGTGGAAAACCTGCGGTATCTGCCCCGCGACCGTGTGCTGCTGGAGACGGACAGCCCCTATCTGGCGCCGGTGCCCAGGCGGGGAGAGCGGAACGATTCGCGGAATCTTATTTATATTGCCGAGAATTTAGGCCGCCTTTGGGGTGTTTCGGCCCAAGAAGCCGCGGAGATTACGTTTCAGAATGCCTGCCGCCTGTTCGGGCGTGCGTTTTGAAAAAAAGACTATTGATTCAATAGTCTTTTTTTTTGCTGCATGTTACGGCTCTTTTTTGCAAAAATAAAAAAGACATAAATTTTTTCTGTACGGCAGCGTCCGGTGCGGTAAAAGTAAAACGGAAAGGCGCCGCGGAATCGGGGTTTAACGCGGAAGCTCTGTTCTTTATGGAATTTTACAAGGAATAATTCCGAGGCACTATGGTGTATACAGAGTTAGAGAAATCAACTATAATGGAACGGAAAGTGCCGATATATGGAAGGTGAAAGCAACCATGGATCCGACGAAAATTAAATGTGAAGATTTAAACGGCGCATATAATGATCTGGCGAATCTGCTGGGAGTGGAGGCGGTACTCAAGCTGCATGCGTCCTATCGGGGGCAGCAGCTGACGTTTCCGGTACAGTTGTTCAGCAGAGAATATATGATATCACAAATTTTAAGGGAATATGACGGATCCAACGTAAAAAAGCTGGCTACGCAGTTTGGCTACAGTGAAAAATGGATCCGCAAAATCATAAAGGATCATAAAGAAAGTATAAAAAGCTCAAAATAAGCTTTTTGGGAAAAATTTTTCGCACTGCGGCAAAGCTGCCGCGGCGAAGGAAAACGCCTTGAAGGAGAACATAAAAACGTGAAACAAGAAAACTCCGCGGATAAAAAAAATACGGTCCGGACCAGGCTGGCGGAGCTTTGGCGGGATAAGCGCGGCTACTGGAAGCGATTTTTCATCGCCTTGCCGGTATTGCTGTGCCTGTGCTTTACAGTGCTGTTTTTCGGCCCGGTGGAGATTACGGCCTCCGGTGCCGACTCCCTGATCTTCGGGCTGGGCGATACGGCGTTGGCGGCGGGTCTTTTTGCGCTGGCGGTGCTGGCTGTTTCGTCTTTTGGGCTGGCCGCCCTGCGGGGGCGCGTGTTCAACTATGCGGCGTCGGTTATCTTTGCCGCCTCGCTGGGGGCGTATATTCAGGGAAATTTCCTCTCCGGAAAAATGGGCGCCCTTACGGGAGACGCGATTGCCTGGCAGGAATATACCGGGGCAATGGCGGCGAACCTGGCCTTTTGGGCGATCCTTCTGCTGGCGGTGTTTTTTCTGCTGTATCTGAATAAAAAAATATGGACCAATGCGCTGCGGCTGATTTCCTGCCTTTTGGTGGTCATGCAGCTGGCGGGGCTGGGCAGTATTCTGGTAAAAGCCTCGCAGAAGGAGAGTGAAATAGCCGCAAGGGAAGTGTATCTTTCCGATAAAGAGCTTACGGATTTTTCAAAAAACAAAAATGTTCTGGTGTTTTTGCTGGACAGGCTGGACTATGATTATATTGAGCAGGTGCTTGCTCAGGATCCGGATTTTTTTGACAGACTGGACGGCTTTACCAGCTATACCAACGCTACGGCCGAGTTTGCCCGGACGCGTCCCGGCGCAAGCTTTCTGCTCTCGGGCTATGAGGAGGGCGCCTATCGGATGCCGGCGGAGGAATATTTTGAAAAGCAGTGGACGGCCGGCGGGCGCAATCTTCTGGCGGATTTGAACGCGGCGGGGTATACGGTCAATCTCTATGGTGATACCTTGGGCATGATCGGCTCCGGGCAGGGATTTGAAGCGTATGTTTCCAATCTTTCCACGGCGGAGGAAAAGCTGAATTACGCGCGGCTGCTGAAAAATGTGCTGAATCTCTCCTTTTATCGTTATGCGCCCCAGGCGATGCGGCCGTTTTTCTGGTGTTATACCGATGACGTAAACCGCGGGCTGTACCCGGAAAGCGGGCGGTATGAAATTGACGAGGCAAAATATGCGCCGCGCTTTCAGCAGCTGCAGCTGAAGGAGCGGAACTATTTTAAATTTTATCATTTTAACGGACCGCATCCGCCCTATACGCTGAATGAGGACGGGAGCCGTACGGCGGGCACGGAGACGGATGCCGTGCGGCAGACCAGGGGCTGCTTCCGTATTCTGTACGGGATTTTTGATCAGATGAAGGCGCAGGGAATTTATAAGGATTCCGCTATTTTAATTTTAGCCGACCACGGCAGCGCCGTTTCTGACCATGAGCCGGTGACCAAGGCGACGACGATCGGCCTGTTCTATAAGCCGGCGGGAGCGCAGGGACAGAAGCTGGCCCATTCCAATGCACCGGTTTCGCATAAAAACATTCCTGCTACGGTAATGAAGGCGGCCGGGAGTGAGTACGCGGCCTACGGCACTCCCCTGGACGAGGTAGCCGAGGATGCGCAGCTTGTGCGGCATTTTTATAAGAGCGTCATGGTAGGGGACCACGAGAGCGAGGTCTACGTTTATGATATCACGGGCGACGCCAACGTGTTTGAAAACTGGAGGGTGTCCCATACCTTTAAAGCAGAGTATTATTTTTATTGAGTCTGCCCTTTTTTAAAGGGGCGGCAGGCAGGAAAGGATGCAGAATGAAAAAAGTTATAAAAACCGCGGCGGAATTCCTTTTGTTTTTTGCGCTGGGATGCGCGTTTTTCACGGCGACGGTAAGCGCGTATATCGATCCCTCGGCCATGACGTATATCGTGCAGGTGGTGGTGGGCATCGTAATCGCCGGTGCGGCGGCCTTTGGCTTTTATTTTCAGCGGCTGCGGCGCAAGCTGAAAAAGAAGGAGGAAGCTGTGCCTGAGGACTATGATTCGGCCGCGTTCTCCGAGGAGGAGATCGAGGACGACGGCGAGTTTGACGACAGCGATATCCCTGATGACGACGAAGATACCCAATAGGAAAAAGCAGAAAAAACCGGAGCTTTTGTTTTTGCTGCTTGTTGCGGCGGCCCTGGCGGCCGCGGCAGCGGTATCGTTGTTTTTTGTACGCCCCGCGCGGGTGGACGGCGCTTCGATGGCCGGTACCCTGAACGCGGGAGACGTTATTTTGCTGGAGCAGTGCAGCTACCGCAGGGGAGAGCCCCAAAGGGGCGATATCGTTGCTTTTTTTAAAAAGGATGTAACCGGAGGCCTGCTTATAAAGCGGATTGTGGGGCTTCCGGGCGAGACGGTGGAAATTGCGGAGGGCGTGCTGTACGTCAATGGTTCCGCCCTGCCGGGATATTCCGGCTTTTTGGAGGATATGCCGGCCTGCCGGATAGCACGGGACTGCTACTTTGTGATAGGGGATAATTTTAAAGAATCGGTGGATTCCCGTGCTTGGCGGGAGCCGTTTGTCCGCCGGGAGGATATCCGCGGCCGGTATTGGCGCCGCATTGTCTCGTTTGGCTGAAAATCTTTATTTTTAGGAGCTTTTCATGGGAATTATTGGGGAAATTCTCGGCACGCCGCTGGGATATGTTATGAAGCTGTGTTATGATCTGATTCACAACTACGGCTTTGCCATTATTGTGTTTACGCTTTTTACCAAGGTGATTTTGTTTCCGGTTTCAATGCTGGTGCAGAAGAACTCGGTAAAAATGATTAAAATGAAGCCGGAGCTGGACGCGCTGAAATACCAGTATATCGACGATAAGGACGGCCTTTTGGACGCGCAGGCCGCGCTGTACAAGCGGGAGAAATACAGCCCCTTTGCCGGGACGATTCCGCTTTTAATTCAGCTGCCGCTGATCTTCGGCCTGATCGACGTGGTCTATCGGCCCTTAAAGCACATCCTGCACTTTCCGGCCGAGGCGATTTCTGCGTTTACCGCCAAGGCCTCGGAGCTTTTAGGCACGGCCGAGCTGGGCTCCTCACCGGAGCTGGTGGTCATGCGCTGCGCCAATGACCCGGCCAACCAGCAGGCGTTTCTGGATTTGCAAAACGGCGCGCTCTCCGGGCACGACGTAGGCGGTATGCTGGAGCGGATGCAGAGCGTGGATATGAACTTTTTCGGGTTCGATCTTTCAGCGGTGCCCTCGGTGGCCGTGCTGAACCTGCTGTTTCTGATTCCGGTTCTGGCGGGCCTGAGCGCGCTGATTATGTGCGTGGTGCAGAATAAGATCAACGTGCTGCAGATCGAGCAGAGCCCCCTTGCCCAATGGGGCATGACGCTGTTTATGATTGCTTTCTCCGTGTATTTTGCGTTCCTGGTGCCGGCGGGCGTGGGCGTATACTGGATTTTCGGCAATCTGTTTTCCATACCGGTTATGTATTTGGTAAACCTGATTTATAACCCCAAGGAATATATTGATTATAAAACGTTAAATAAGCTCAAGGAAAAGGCGAAGGCCGAGCGGGAGCAGAAGCGCGCGGACAATAAGCTTTCGCGCCGGTATTATAAGGAGCTTTGCGCCGATCACAATTTAAGCAAAATGCGCCTGATGTTCTATTCGGAGCAGAGCGGCTTTTACAAGTATTTTGAAAGCATTATCGACGCGCTTTTGAAGAACAGCGACGAGACGATCTATTATGTCACCAGCGATCCTAAGGACGCGGTTTTTCAGAAGAACAACCCCAGAATCAAGCCGTACTATGTGGCGGGCAACCATTTGATCGCGCTGATGATGAAGCTGGAGTGCCGCATCGTGGTGATGACTACGCCGGATTTGGAAAAATATCATATCAAGCGCTCCAAGGTGCGCAGGAATATTGAGTATATTTACGTGGACCACGGCTGTACCAGCCTCAATCTGACGTACCGTCCCGGTGCACTGGATTATTTTGACACTATCTTTGCGGTAAGCCGGAATCAGGGCATTGAGGTGCGGGAAATCGAGCAGCTGCGCGGCACGCGGAAAAAACGGATTGTAAAATGCGGCTACGGGCTGATCGATAACATGACCCGAGCCTATGAAAAGCTGGAAAAAACACAGAACGACCGCCCCGCGATATTGATTGCGCCCTCCTGGCAGTATGACAATATTCTGGACAGCTGTCTGGATAACCTGCTGGAAAGCCTGCTGAGCTGCGACCGGTATCGGGTTATCGTGCGTCCGCATCCGCAGTATATCCGGCGCTTTCCGCTGCAGATGGAAAGTATTTTGGAAAAGTACCGCGGCCGCTTTAATGAGAATTTTAAAATAGAGACCGACTTTTCCTCCAATGTTACCGTTTATACGGCGGACATGGTGATTACCGACTGGTCGGCCATCGCCTTTGAATTCAGCTTTACCACCTTAAAGCCCACGCTGTTTGTCAATACGCAGATGAAGGTGGTCAATAAGGATTATAAAAAGATCAAGATGAAGCCCTTTGATATCACCGCGCGCAATATTGTGGGAAAATCCGTGGAAAAGGAAGAGACGGCCGGTATTGCCGCCATAGCGGACGAGCTGCTTGCGCATCAGGCCGACTATACGCAGAGCATTGCCCGGCTGAAGGAAAGCTATTTTTATAACCTGGGTCATAGCGGCGAGGCGGGAGCGCAATATATCATCGACCGCCTTTGCACCGGCCCTGCATCGGCGGAGGCGGCCCAGGAGGAGTAGGTGTTCAAAAACAGAAAAGAACAGCGCCAGAATGAACGACGCTTTCTTTTTGTTCCCAAAAATCCGTAAAGCTTCGGTTTTGCGTTCACATACAAGCAAGAAAAATAAAAAATGAACGGGGAGGAATCCATGATGAAACGCATCAGAAACCTTATTTCTTTTGTACTTATTTCAGTGCTTTTCCTTTGCGCAGCCTTTACCGGCTGCGGCGGAGAGAAAAAGGAAAAAGTAGTCATTTACACCAGCGCCGAGGATTTCCGGGTGGAAGACCTGCGGGAGCGGCTCAACGCACAGTTTCCGCAGTATGAAATCAATATCGAATATATGTCCACCGGTAATCATGCGGCCAAGCTTTTGGCCGAAGGCGTTAATACCGAATGCGATATTACCCATGACCTGGAATATCCGTATCTGGACAAGCTGGCCGAGGCGGAGGGACTGGCCGATCTTTCGGAATATGATATGTCGGTATACGCACCCGATGCGGCGGTAAGCAAGTATTATATTCCTGAGGTGCGCAACGGCGGCGCGGTGATTGTGGACGCGGCCGCGCTTACGGAAAAGGGGCTGCCGGTGCCCGGCAGCTATCAGGATTTGCTGAAGCCGGAGTATAAGGGACTGGTAATTATGCCTAACCCCAAATCCTCGGGTACCGGATATATGTTTGTAAAGGCTCTGGCGGTTTCTATGGGCGAGGAAGAGGCTCTGGCTTATTTTGATCAGCTGAATGAAAACATTATTGAATATACCTCCTCCGGCTCCGGCCCGATCAACCGGCTGATTCAGAAGGAAGCGGCTATCGGTTTGGGAATGACCAGCCAGGCGGTAAACGCCAATCAGGAGGGCGGTAATTTTGAAATTCTGTTCTTTGAAGAGGGCTCGCCGTATTCTATGTACGGGCAGGCCATGATCCGCGGCAAGGAAACGCGCGAGGCGGTAAAGACCGTGTTTGATTTTATGGTCAATACCTATAACCGCGAGGCAAACAACAAGTTCTATCCCGAACAGATTTTCGCCGACGGCCCCGGCAAGGTGGAAAATTATCCCCAGAATATTCAGTATGCCGATATGGGCGATACCTCTCCCGAGAGCAAGGACGCGCTTTTGGCAAAGTGGAAATATTAGGAGCAAAAGCATGGAAAACGGCGATATCAAGCTGAAGGTCACCGGCCTTACAAAAAATTACGGGGAAAAGTGCGTGCTGGATCAGGTTTCCTTTTCCGTGTACGACGGCGAATTTCTTTCAGTGCTGGGCCCTTCAGGGTGCGGCAAAACCACGCTTCTGCGGATTCTGATCGGCCTGCTGGAGGCCGACGCCGGCTCGATCGTTAAGGACGGCGCGGAGATCACCCATGCCGCGGCCTCTGCCCGGGGGATGGGCATTGTCTTCCAGAATTACGCGCTGTTTGAAAACATGACGGTTCTGGGCAACGTGGAGTATGCCTTGAAAATCAAAAAGGATACAAAAAAGCAGGCGCGCGCTCTGGCGCAGGCGATGCTGCAAAGAATGGGGCTGGAGGAGCATGCGGGCAAAAAGCCGCACGAGCTCTCCGGCGGGCAGCAGCAGCGCGTGGCCATTGCCAGAACGCTGGTGCTGAAGCCCGACATCATTCTGTTTGACGAGCCGATGTCGGCGCTGGACGTTGCCACACGGCTGATGCTCCGGCAGGAGCTGAAGGAGATCCAGCGTGAGTTCGGCACCACGATGATCTATATTACCCATGATCAGGAGGAGGCCTTTGCGCTTTCGGACCGGATTATGGTCATGGATAAGGCGCGGCTTGTGCAGATCGATACCCCTGAGCATATCATCGATATGCCGGCGGACGACTATGTGCGCAGCTTTGTCAACGACAATCTGCGCATCAAGATCGATTCGCTGGTAAAATACGTGAGGTGAGGGGCATGAAGCGATTCGTATCTGCCGCCCGGGGAGAGAAGGCCGGCGCGGCGGTGAGCAAGATCATTTTTGCTTCGGTGTTCGCGGCGTTCGTGCTGCTGCCGCTGGTGCGTATGCTGCTTTATATTGACGGCCGCAGTCTGCACGAGGTCTTTTCCGCGCCGTATTTTAAGGAGGCCGTCGTCAATTCTCTGACCTCAGGCGTAACGGCGTCGTTGATTTCCCTGCTGCTTGCGTACTTTTTAGCGGTATGTCTCTCCCGGGTGGATATCCGCCTTAAGAGCCTGTTCAGCGTGATTTTTATTCTGCCGATGCTGATTCCCTCCATTTCCCACGGCATGGGTCTGCTGCTGATTTTAGGCAACAACGGCCTGGTTACCCGGCTGCTGCATTTGGATTTCAGTATTTACGGCTTCTGGGGAATTGTGGCGGGTTCGGTGATGTATACGTTCCCCGTGGCGTTTCTGATGTTCAGCGATATTTTAAAGTATGAGGATTATTCGCCCTATGAGGCGGCAAAGGTGCTGGGGGTTTCCGCTCCGCGGCGCTTTGCCTCCATTACGCTGCCCTATCTGCGGCGGCCGCTGATCTCCATTGTATTTACGGTGTTTACCATGATTATTACCGATTACGGCGTGCCGCTGATTATCGGCGGAAAGTTCAAAACGCTGTCGTCGGTGATGTATCAGGAAGCCATCGGTCGGCTGAATTTTGATAACGGTGCCGTGCTGGGCGCGGTACTGCTGGTTCCCGCGGTGATTGCGTTTGTATTTGACCTGCTCAACCGCGATAAGGGCAATATGAGCTTTGTTACCCGCCCCTTTGTGCTCTCTAAAAGCCGCGGGGCAAGGGCGGCGGCATATGGCTTCTGCACGCTGGTGTCGCTTTTAGTCATGATTCCGCTGATCTGCTTTGTGCTGATCGGCTTTGCCAAACGGTATCCTACCGATCTGTCCTTTACGCTGAAAAACATACAAAAGACCTTTACGATGGACGCGGGAAAATATCTGGCCAATTCGGTGATTATTGCGCTTTGGGTATCGGTGCTGGGCATGGGAATCTCCTTTTTTGCCGCCTACCTGACGGCCCGCATGAAATCCGGCCTTTCCCGGCTGCTGCACCTGATCTGCATTACCACCGCGGCGATTCCCGGCATCGTGCTGGGCCTTTCCTATGCCATCGTGTTTAATCAGAGCTTTATCTATAATACGCTGATCATCCTGGTGGTGGTAAACCTGGTGCATTTCATTGCCTCGCCGTATATGATGATGTATAATTCCTTTTCCAAGCTCAATGAAAATCTGGAGGCCGTGGGCAAAACCATGGGCGTCGGTCGGCTGCGGATGCTGAGGGACGTCTTTCTGCCCCAGAGCCTTTCCACAGTGCTGGAGGTTGGCAGCTATTTCTTTGTCAACTGTATGATGACGATTTCCGCCGTGTCCTTTTTGGGCAGCTCTTCCGCCGTTAAACCGGTTGCGCTGATGATCAATCAGTTTGAAGCGCAGATGCAGCTGGAATGCGCGGCGGTGGTGTCGCTGATGATTCTTCTGGTCAACATGCTGCTGAAGCTTTTGATTTTTGCAGTAAAAAAACAGATGGCGCGGCGCGGCCTGAAAAAAGCGCAGAAGGCGAGGAGTACATATGCTTACAAAAAAACAGTTTGATATTTTGGTATATCTTTCGGAAAACAGCTCCGGGCAGACGCAGCGGAGCATTGCCGCCGGCACAGGGCTTTCGGTGGGTACGGTGAATAAAACCATGGCCGAGCTTTCCGCCGCGGGCCTTGCGGGGGAAAACGCCATTGCCCCGGCGGGCCTGGCGGCGCTGGAGCCGTACCGGGTGCGCCGCGCGGTGTTTATTGCGGCGGGCTTCGGCTCCCGGCTGGCGCCCATTACCTTTAATACGCCCAAGCCCCTTGTGCGCGTAAAGGGACGGCGGATTATCGATTCCCTGCTGGACGCGGTTCTGGCGGCGGGAATTGAGGAAATTTACGTGGTGAGGGGATATTTGTGGGAGCAGTTCGACCAGCTGCTGTATCAGTATCCGATGATTAAATTTATCCAGAACCCCCTGTATAACGAGGCCAATAATATTTCCTCGGTATACTGCGCGCGGGACGTTATCCGGCAGGCCTATGTGCTGGAGGCGGATCTTCTGCTGTATAACCCCGCCCTGATTAAAAAATACCAGTATTCCAGCAATTATCTGGGCGTGCCGGTGGAGAAAACCGAGGATTGGTGCTTTGAAACCGAAAACGGCCGGATCACCCGGCTGCAGATCGGCGGGACGAATTGCTCGCACATGTTCGGCATTTCCTATTGGACGCAGGAGGACGGCGAAAAGCTGAGCCGGGACGTTGTAAGCGTGTATAACGCCCCCGGCGGAAAGGAACGGTACTGGGATCAGGTGGCGCTGGAATATTACCGCGCCAACTATGAGATTTCGGTGCGGGAATGCAGTTTTCGGGATATTATTGAGATCGATACCTTCAATGAACTCAAGCAGCTGGATCCGACCTACGATATGTAACGGGTTTTTGGGTTTTTAAAAGCGAGGGCACGGGCTTTAGGGCGCTGTGCTCTTTTTTTATATTAACAATATTTTCCGTAGAAAGCGCTTTTTCGGCCCGCCGACGGGGAAAAGCAGTGGAAAAAGCTTCTTCGCTGTGCTATAATGGCTTCGGAATACAAGCGCGAGGGAACAGAAATTTGTTGGAACGGAAAAGATGCAAAAAAACAGTCTGCCCGAACGCTAAGGGATTTGAGGAACCGTCGCTTTCGGCAAAGGTCTGCGCACAATCAGACCTTTTTTTGACCGGGTTTCAGGGCAAGAGGGAAAAAATTTTTTCTTTGCTGAAACATTTTGGCCTTTTGCAGCGTTTTAAGGGTGAAAGGGAAAGGAAAAACGGCTATGAAGAACTATACCGATGAAGAGTTTAAACGAATCATGGACGACTGGGGCGATATGGTTCTGCGGATCTGCTTTGTGCGGCTGCGGAACTTTGCCGACGCACAGGATGCGTTCCAGGAGGTCTTTTTAAAGCTGTACCGCGCAAAAAAAACGCCGGAGCCGGAATTTCTGAAGCCCTGGCTGATTAAAACGGCCTGCAATACCTGTGCTTCGCAGCTGCGCAGCCGCCGGATTTTCCTTCCCCTTTCAGAGGATATCCCCGCGGCGGAGGCGTTTTATGACCGTACGGTTTTATCCGCTGTACTTTCCCTTTCCCAAACAGACCGCACGCTGGTGTATCTGTTTTATTACGAAAATTTAAAAACCGCGGAAATCGCCCGGATAACCGGTATAAAGGACGCGACCGTGCGTACGCGTCTGCGCCGGGCCAGGCTGACCTTAAAGGAAATTTTGCAGGAGGATTTGTATGAGGAATCATTTTAACGGCATCAGGGCCGATGAAGCATTAAAGCAGAAAACGCTGGAGAAAGCGAAGCAGAAGAGCCGAAAAGGACGGCTGCTGCCCTCTCTTTCCGCCGCGGCGGCCGTATTGGCGGCAGTGATCGGCCTTGCGGCGCTGGCGCCGTCGTGGATAAAAGGTTCCAACGCGGATAACGCTGTGCCGGAGAATCCGTCCCATAGCGTGGACGCGGAAAGCGCAGGCCGGGAAGAAATGAGCGGAATGCTGGGGGAAGCGCCGGCGGGGGCTCCGGAGGCGTCTATAGAAACTGCATGGCCGGAGAGTCAGCCGCAAACCCGGATGACTGCCGCGGCCCTTGACGACAACGCCTGCTTTCAGCAATGGCTGGAACGAAAAAATGCTTCGGCGTTTGACCTTTACGGCTTTAAGGCCGACCGGCGCATTGCGGTTAAGGTGACGGGAGAAACCGGCGCGGCGTTGCCCTTTGCGGCCGTTACCTTGACGGACGGACAGGGAAATATTCTGTATGACGCCGTTACCGACATCCGGGGAAACGCCTATCTGTTCTATGATTTTTATAATGTGTCGGGCACGCCCGCATCCGTGTGCGCTGCTTTTGCCGGCCGGAGGGCAGAGGCGGCGCTGACGCAGGGACAGACGGAGGTTTCGCTTTCCCTGCCGGTGCCGCCCGAGACGCCGCAGGCGCTGGATATTCTGTTTATGATCGATACTACCGGCTCCATGGGCGATGAGCTGGAGTATTTAAAGGAAGAAACCGCGCAGCTGCTCACGGAGCTTACGCTTGCCTACAGCACGCAGGTGAGTATTAACTTTTACCGGGACGAGGGCGATGCATACGTGGTAAAAAGCAATCCATTTACGGCGGACATCGGTCAAGCCGCAGCGCAGCTCAGGCAGGAAAGCGTGGACGGCGGAGGAGATTATCCCGAGGCGGTGGAAAAAGCGCTGGAAAATGGCATTTCCGGGCATCAGTGGCGCGGAAATTCCGTAAAAATTGCATTTTTAGTGCTGGACGCCCCGGCGCATAAGAGCGAGGGCGTGTCACAGAGTTTGTTTCAGAGCATTCAGGCGGCAGCCCGTCAGGGAATCCGTCTGATACCGGTGATGGCCAGCGGCGCGGATGAAGCCACGGAGATTCTTTGCCGCCAGCTTGCCTTGTTTACCGGCGGCCGGTTTGTATTTATTACCGACCACAGCGGGATAGGCAACGCGCACCGGGAACCCATTACTACGGTGGCTTATGAGGTAAAGCCGCTGATTACGATTTTAAAGGAGGTTATTTATGCGTATACAAAAATGGATTAAAGCCACTGCGGTGGCTGTTCTTGCGGTAAGCATGACGGGATCGGCCTTCTGGCTGATTCATGCTGCGGGGCAGGAGGTGCCGCTCTCTGCCGGAGCGGGGAACTGGGACGGAGCTTCTGTCGTCATAAAGAGCGAGCCGTCTTCGCCGGCAGGGATTTCGTTGGCGGTGAGTATGGAAAACGCATTTTCGCAGGAGCAGGAAACGCCGCCGCTCTGCGGCGTGTCCGAGGATGCAGAGGAGTTGTTCGTTTCCTTTTCCGTGCTGGAAAGCTCAGCGGAGGGGTGCCGGCTGCAGGTTGTTAACAACAGCGCATCCCACATGCTTTCCACGGGCTACGCTTTTTCCCTGGAGGTGAAAAAGGGCGGGCAGTATGTACCGGCGGATTACCATACGCCGCCCTGCTGGCCGGAGATCGCCTGCATGGTCGAGCCCGGCGGCACGCTGGTGCTGCGGTTTGACTGGCATGCTTCCTACGGCAGCCTGGCGCCAGGAGAATATCGGATTGTAACCGAATACTTTTCCGAAACTTCGGCCTTTACCCAAAAAACCCCGTTTACTGTAATAGAATAAAAATCCCTCCCTTATAAGGAGGGATTTTTTTCGTATCCCGTTTTTTTTCGTTGTTAAGGCGCTTTTTCGGCGCGGCTGTGGCGTTTGGCTAAAAATGCTTACAAACTACGGAAGATAAAAAGTCCCAAAAACTATAAAACACCCGGAGAAAGGCGTTTTATAGCTGTTTATGAAGTTCATCAGAAAAGGGGGGATGAGATGCCCAAAATTAAAATTGGTACTCCCCTTTTCGCCTACTATATTACTCCAAATTTAATTTTTTTTCAAGTAAATATTTTGAAAGGAAAAAACAGCAGATTGCAAATATTGCGCTTATGATAATTGAAAGGGTATTGGTCAGGTTCATATAGGCGTCCGTACTCAATTCCAGCAAAGTACCGCTGCTTAACAGCAGGGGGAAAAATAAGACGATGGAGCTGACGATGCTCTTGATGGCCGATATGGCAAAAATCAGGCCGATTGCCGATAAAATCTTGTGCTTTCGGGCGATTACGGCGCCAAGAATGATTGCCGTATAGATCATCAGTATCGTGCTGATGCAGGAGAGCACCAGGTTTATAAGCGTTAGGGCCAGCGCTGCCCAGTTTTGAAGCTCCAGAAGGTTTAAATTCAAAAAAAGCTGTTGGAGAGAGCGTGAAACGGCATCCAAATCCATTTCAAAAATATCCATAAAAGGAATAAATAGTACAATAAAAGCAAAAAATGTAGCAATCCATGCAATGAGGTTCCATACAAAAGCAGTGAATAGCTTGGAGCAAAGAATGTTGGCCGGCGATACCGGCAGGGTAAAAGTAAGATAGCCCTCGTCCGTCACCAGATTCTTATAAAAGTGCACCATCATGAAAACCATCATCAGCGCGCACAGCGCGAACAGGGCAAAAATGCACAAAGTAAATAAAAAAGCGCTGGAAATGGTTAAAAAAATGCCCAATGTAGATTCGAAGCCCGTTCCGGAAATCCCGCGGTTCAATAAGAAGGAAAATACGGCGCCCAAAACTCCCGTGCATAGAATAGAGAGCACCAGCGGCAGCCCGTAACGCCGGGTATTGATAAAATCATATTTCAGCAGCTTGGAAAACATCTGAACACCTCCCTGAAAAACTGATCCAGCGACATTCCCTTCTGGGTACGTACGGTATCGGCGGTATCATGCACATAAATACGGCCGTTATTGATAAAAAGGAATTCGTCCAGAATCTTTTCCACATCCTGTATCAGGTGGGTGGAAAGAATCACGGAGGATTCCGGCCGGTAGTTTTGCAGAATCGTATTTAAAATATATTCTCTGGCCGCCGGATCGACGCCGCCGATGGGTTCATCCAGCAAATAGAGCTTGGCTCTGCGCGCCATAACCAGTACCAGCTGGACCTTTTCCCGTGTTCCCTTGGAGAGCGTCCGGAGCTTCGCCTGGGGCGGCACCGCCAGCAGGCGGAGCATAGATTCGGCCTGCGCGGCGTCAAAATCCGCATAAAAATCGCGGAAAAAGGTTACGCAGCGGGCCACGGTCATGGAGGGGTTGAAATAGAGCCGCTCCGGCAGGTACGATACATAGGCCTTCGTTTCGGGGCCGGGAACATTTCCGTCAATGGTCACGCTGCCCGCGGTAGGGGTCAGAAGCCCGGCCAGCAGCTTGATCAGTGTGGTCTTTCCACTGCCGTTAGGGCCTAAAAGGCCGATAATTTTTCCCCTGGGCAGCTCCAGGTTGAGGTTGTCAAGCGCCGGCAGGCTTCCGTATTTTTTTGTCAGCCCGCAGCAGCGCAGAATCGGCTCGCTCATGGTAAAACATCCTTTCTTTTTCATTTTTTCCGGCCGGCTGTGCGCTGAACCGGCAAGGCTTCTTTTTTTTTACAGAGAAATATTTCTTTTGTACTATTTCATCATACGCTATTTTAAAAGAAAAGTCAATATTTAAAACACAGAGGTTAGCCCCGTTGGTTTGCGCAGAGAGAACGTGGCGCAGGCATTATTTTTGCAAAAAAGCCCCCGGGGTATTGACTTTGCTTTTGGGGTTTGCTATAATCGGGGAAAGATTAAAATTTGCGAGGTAAAAAATCATGCAGCTTCAAAAATGGCTTTGCGGCGAGCTGACGTTTCATGCCGCTTCAGCCTATCAGGATCCTTTTGGCGAAGTGGAGATGACCGCTGTTTTCACCTGCGAGGACGGCACTGTTTTGACCCGCCCCGCTTTCTGGGATGGCGGCGACGTTTGGCGCGTGCGCGTAGCGCTGACGCGTCTGGGCAGCTGGACGTATACCACCGCCTGCTCTAACAGGGGCGATGCCGGCCTGCACGGCGTGTTCGGTGCCATAGAATGCGTGGAATATACCGGCGAGCATGCGATTTATAAACACGGCTTTTTAAAGGTGAGTGAGGACGGCCACTATTTTGTGCACGACGACGGCACGCCGTTCTTTTATTTGGGTGATACTCACTGGCTGATGCCCCACGAGCATTGGAACGATTCCAACGTGGAGGGCATTGAATCCCAGTTCCGCTTTATGGTGGATGTGCGCATTGCCCAAGGGTTTACGGTATACCAGTCCGAGCCGCTTTCCCCGCCGAAGATGAATTTTCATGACGGCATCGACGAGGCCGACGTGGCCGTTCTGCGCGAGGCGTTTGATGAAAAATTCCGCTATATTGCCCAAAACGGCCTGGTGCACGCCAACGCCGAGCTGTTCTTTACCCCTACGATTAACGATAACCGCTTTACGCCGGAATATTTAGTGCGCCTGACCAAGATGTGGTCGGCCCGGTACGGCGCTTACCCGGTGCTGTGGACCGTGGCCCAGGAAAGCGACGTGGATTTTTACGGCGGTGCCGAGATACGCAAATGGATGGTGGTGGCGGAAACGCTTTATTTAAACGATTGCTATAAGCACCCGCTTACCGCGCACATGTGCAACGACGGCCGCTGTTTTGCCCATAATACGGCCTGGGGCGATAAGTACTTCCATTTCTGGTTTGGCCTGCAGGCCCAGGGGATGTCCAATCTCAAATATTTCCGGGATTTCTATACCTACAGCCCCGCCAAGCCCATGGTCAATTACGAAACCGGCTACGAACACCTTTGGAACCCGGAAAACGGGGCCGTATGCGCGGGGTATCGTTCCTTTTTAAACGGCGTGTTCGGCTACGGCTACGGCGCCCACGGCGTTTGGAACGGCAATTATGATATCAACGACTGGATGGATTACGGCGGCTATATGCGCTGGTTTGAGGGGCTGAACCTGCCCGGCGGCGCCAAGCTGATTGCAATGCGGCAGCTGTTTGAAAGCATTCCCTGGTGGAAGCTCACCCCCCGGTTTGACGATACCGCCTGGTGGGATTTTGACGTGGAAATGTGCCTCTCTACGCTGGAGGACCATACGTATATCGCCATGCTGTTCCAATCCGGACCGGCGCACGCGGTGTTTAAGCAGCTGAAAAACGAAAAGTATTCCGCCTTTTGGTTTGACGTTCACTCCGGCAGCCTGACGCTGGCCGAGGAATTTGTTCCCGAAAACGGCACGTATACGCTGCCGCCCAAGCCGGATGCCGGCTCCTGGGTGATCATCGTAACCAGCCGCCCGGAACTCTTTACGGCCCGGCCGCTGATGATAACCTCTCAAAACTTTAAAACCGTGCTTACCCACCGGGGCGATACGGTGCAGCTTTCGGCCAACCGGCCCGTGCGCTGGTGCGTGGATGATGAGGACATTGCCCAAATTGATGAAACCGGCCTGCTGTGCGCGTGCGGCAAAAACGGCAATGTAACGGTAACGGCGGAGGATTTAGAGGGCAATACGGTCTCCCGCCGGTTTGTGGTGATCCGCCAAAATACGCAGGAGCCGCCCAAAGGCCCCGAGAGCGTAAGCGTGCGGCCGTTTATCAAATGGGAAAACAGAACGGTTTTAAATGA
>CAJMLN010000007.1 GCA_905214315.1 uncultured bacterium
GGAATGGACCCGGCACGTTACTGGCGGCAATCGGATTTCAGCTTGGAAAATTCAATCATATAGTCGTTTTTCAGGGAAAAATTGGGGTTGTAATAGGGATCGCCCGCCTCCAGCAGTGTTTTCCACTTTTTGCGGAATTTGTGGCATTCGTCGTTAAAGCGCGCTTTTTTTTCTTCCGTATCTTCCAGCCCTCTTGTTTTGGATTCATAGTGATACAGCTCCGCATACGGCGTAAATACAACTAAGTATCCCTTTTCTCTGAGCTTTAGACAGAGATCCACATCATTAAAGGCAATTTTTAAGGATTCATCCAGCCCGCCGATTTCCTCAAAAAGACTGCGCCGCACCATCATACAGGCGCCGGTCACCGCGCTTACGTTCTGAGCATAATATAATTTTCCCATATATCCGAGATTCGATTTTGGCAGGTTGTAATGGCTGTGACCGGCGATACCGTGAGCGCCCAGCCCTAAAACGATGCCCGCATGCTGAATAGTATCGTCCGCGTAATAGAGCTTTGCGCCTACAGCGCCCACATCAGGACGCTGAGCATACATAAGAAGCTCTTCCATCCACTGGGGTGTAATAACCTCCGTATCGTTGTTGAGCAGGATAATATATTCGCCCTTGGCTTTGGACACGCCGAAATTGTTTACGGCTGAATAATTAAAGGGCTCTGTATATTCGGTAATGCGAATATGGGAATGTACTGCAAGCTGCTTATAGTATTCAAACGTCTCGGCCTGCGTGCTGCCGTTTTCCACAATAATGATTTCGTAATTGGGATAGGTGCTCTTTTCCAAAATAGAATTGACGCATTTTTCCAGATCGTTTTTATGATCGCAGCTGGGAATGACGACAGAGAGCAGCGGCTGCGCTGGCAGCTCATATTTGATGCGGTAGATCGTCGGAAATGCCGGGCTGCTTTCCACCGCTGCATTGTAGCCTGCCTCCTTTAGGCTTTCCTTTACGGCATTTTTGCCGGCGTCTATCGCGTAGGTTTTGGAACCGATATCCAAAGCCACCGAATTGGGATGCGAACGCCAGAAATATAACAGCTTGCGGATGTGATAGACTTTTTTTGCCCTGGCAGTAAGACGCAGAATCATATCGTGGTCCTGGCTGCCGTCATACGCGGAACGGAACAGGCCGGCTTCTTCCACCAGTTTTCTGGCAAATACGGAAAAATGACAGATGTAATTATTGGCACGCAGATTGTCAATGGCAAAATCGGGTTTGAAATGGAAAGTAATGATCTTTGTAATGTTTTCGCCCTCAAAGGTAGCCTCGTCGGTATAGAGAAAATCAGCATCGTGCGCACAGATCGCGCGCATGTTTTCAAACAAAACAGAGGGATGCAGAACGTCGTCATGGTCAAACAGCGCGATATATTCGCCCGTGGCCATTTCCAGACAGCGGTTTGTATTTTCAGAAATTCCCATGTTTTTTTCAAGTTTCTTATATACAATGCGGCCGTCGTTTTTTGCATATTGCCGTGCGCAGGCTTCCACCTCGGTATGCTGGGCGTCGCTGCCGTCGGCCAGGCACAGCTCCCAGTTCTTATAGGTCTGCGCCTGAACAGACGCGATCATTTCCTTTAAATACTTTAAAGGCGTATTATACAGCGGAACCAGAATACTGAATTTGATATCACGGTCAAAAGCAGTATTCTCCTCGCGCTCTCTTCTTTTTTTTGTAATCTTGGAATAGTCAAACGGTTTTTTGGATTTTATTTTGTTGCCTGCGATTACAAACGTAGTCCGGATGCCGTTTTTTAACAGTGATTTGATTCCTTTGCACAGGTATCTGGTAACGGTAAACTTTAAAAGCACTCGCTTGATCGCTCCGGTTATTTTGCGCAGCGGCGCCGTCATGCGCCAATACTGTGAAGAAAGAATCTCCTGATGCTGCGAGGATAACGCAAGATAATGCGTTTCCAGCTCCGCTGCTTTTTTTTCAAAGCTCTGGCGGGCTTTTTCGGTTTTTTGAAGGTCCTTTTCCAAGGCCACATTTGAAAAGGAGAGCTTTTGTACCTCTTCTGTCAGATTTAAAAGCTTTTGTTCATAGCGGAAGACGGCAGAAGCGGCGGTTTCTTTTTCAAAACAGTAGGCATCCTGAGAGATGAAGGCGGGGAGATTGTTTATGCGGTTGAAAAAACCGTTTTTGGCAAACTCAGCGGCCCAGTAATCTACGGTGTTTACATTGATATGGGTAGGATCCTCAAAGTCGGTGGAAGAGGAGGAGAACAAAATGCGGTCGGTGTGCGCGCACAGATTTCTGATGGCGGCTTCTCCGCCTTCTTTTGTCAGGTGCTCCATAACCTCTATATTGGTGATAAGATCAAAGTGCTTGGGGAATTTTGGGGGAAATTCGTTTTGTATCGGACAGACGGCGCAGAATTCCTTTACCGATTCGTCCACCTGGGAGATCGCATATTCGGAAATGTCGATACCGTAGGCCTGTACGCCTAATTTTCTCAGCTCTTCTACTAAAAACCCCAGGGCGCATCCGGCATCCAGAACCGTAGAGGGATGAAAGGTATCCACAATGGCCCGGGCTACGTTTACAAAAAAACCGCGCAGGGCCTGGTTGCTTTTATAGTCCGAGGCGCCGGCGTCGCCCATATCGTATTTTTCATAATATTCCTGATTATAGATGGTATTCAAAATCAACACTCCTGTTTTTGTTTATCGGCTTACGTTTTTGTAGGCGTCGCAGACTTCCTGCGCCGGGCCGATCATTTTTACTTTGCCCTTTTCCAGCCACAGGCAGTGTTTGCACAGCCGTTCGATTTGTTCAATGGAATGGGATACGATAATTACGGTGGTATCGTCGCGCATCATGGCGTTGATCCGTTCCTCGCATTTTTGCTGAAACAGAAAATCGCCTACCGAAAGGATCTCGTCCACAATGAGGATGTCGGGCGTAGTGACCGTGGCAATGGCAAAGCCGATGCGCGCTACCATGCCCGAAGAGTAATTTTTCATCGGAACATCCAGAAAATCCTGCATTTCGGAAAATTCCACGATGTCGTTGAATTTCTCGTCCATAAATTTTTTGGAAAAGCCTAAAACCGAACCGTTGAGATAGATGTTTTCGCGGGCTGTAAGCTCCATATCAAAGCCGGCGCCCAGCTCAATCAGCGGAGCGATGATGCCGGAGGTCTCCACAGTGCCTTTGGTGGGCTTTAAAATTCCGGATATGATTTTCAGCGTGGTGCTCTTTCCGCTGCCGTTTAATCCTACAATGCCGAATACGTCGCCCTTTTTAATATCAAAGGAAACTTTATCCACGGCGATAAAATCTTCAAACATCAGCTGGCGCTTGATCAGCTTTAAAAAATATTCTTTGATATTTTCAAGCTTTTCCTTGCTCATGTTAAAGTGCATTTCCACATCGCGCAGCTCCACTGCATTTTCCTGATTGATCATGTTAAACCCCCGTCAAATATGAAGTATAAATTTTCCCTCTGCCTTTTTGAATACGGCGGCGCCTATGATAAATGAAAACAGGGCAAAGCCGATGCAGATCAGGTTTTCCTGAAGCCCGGGCACCGTATTGTACATCATAACGTCGCGGAAATAGTTTACAAAATAATACATGGGATTCAGCTTTACCACCGTCGCTACCAGTTCGTGGCCCGCCAGAAGATCATCACTGTAGAGAATGGGGGTAAGATACATCCAGATGGTCAGCAAAACACTGTAAAAATGCGCGATATCGCGGAAATAAACCGTGACCGCGCTTAAAAACAGACATATGCCGCAGGAAAATACCATACAGTAAAGAACGGGAATCGGAAACAGCAGCGTGGTAAGCGTGGGATAAACGCCCTGCAGGAGCATGACCAGAAAGACTGCAATGAGGCTGCAAAGGAAATTGATAAGCGAAAAAATACATTTTTCCAAAGGAAACATGTATTTTGGGACGTAAACTTTTTTGATAAGAGGCGCTGCCGTGAGAATAGAGGAAAGTGAAAGCGTGGTAGATTCAGCAAAAAAATTCCAAAGCGCCCAGCCGATAATATAAAAGGTGGGGAAATTTTCAACCTGCACGCGTAGCAGCATCTGGAATACTTGCGTCAGTACCAGCATGGTGAGCAGGGGATTGAGCATACTCCAGAGAATACCCAGAATAGATCTTCGGTATTTAATTTTAAAATCCTTTGCTACAAGATTTTTGAGCAGAGGCAAAAAGCGCTTGAAATTATAGGTAAATTTTTGGAAAGCCGATGATGTTTGCGCCAAGACGGTTCCTCCTAATCATATATTATATGTTTTACCGATTTCGGGTGCTTTATCCTTATTCTGGAATAAATAAAACAGCCGTAACCGGCGGATAAAAGCTGAAAAATTTTTTATGCGTAAAAAGGCATAGACAAAATACCTTTTGTATTGTACCCTCCCCTGCAAAAAATGTCAAATATATAAGATGAAATTTTAAAATTCCGAATTGTTCCGTCCGTATAAAAGACATAAAATGGCGAGAATTGAAAAAACAGGACGCCTAAAGGAAGAATACCCGGGTTCTTTTAATTCCTGATGTGATATCGGGCAAAGAAGCGTCTGTGCCGATTCCGAATCCCCTCTTTTGGGACGGATGTGCTTTCTGCGGCGGCCATGGGGGACGGAATTTTTTTGTGTGACGTTTCTTTCTGCAGAATACACCGCCCCAATTGCGCCGTATTGGATACAAAAGGGCAGAAAAACCGGCGGCGCGGGAGGATCCTAAACAACGGTTTTCGGCCGTCGTCGGCTTGGAGAAAAGTTAGAACCGATCGTTTTTTATTGACAAAAAATTCAGATCCTGCTATAATTCTATATCATAGAAACCGATGATGGAAAAGAGTAGCCTTGCAGAGCCCCTCAAAGAGAGCTGCCGCGGGTGGAAGTGCAGCAGGGGATCGCCTGGGGAATGGATTCCGGAGGGCGGCTAATAACCGACAGGTTCCGCACCTGTAAAAAAGGCGGAGCATATGGCTTGTATGCGTGAGCGGGCGCCGGAAATACGGCGTCAATTTGGGTGGCACCGCAGGAAGAGATATCCTGTCCCAATACGGGACGGGGTTTTTTTGTTTTTTAAGGAGGAAAATACATGGCACGGAGATTTTTGATGGGAAATGAGGCGATCGCCTTAGGCGCGCTGCACGCGGGCATCAGTCTGGCGGCGGGCTATCCCGGAACACCTTCTACCGAAATTTTAGAGGCCGCAGCCCGCGGGGATATCCATGCGCAGTGGTCCGTCAACGAAAAGGCCGCGCTGGAGGTGGCCGCCGGCGCGTCTTACGCCGGGGCGCGTACGCTGGTAACGATGAAGCAGGTGGGGCTCAACGTTGCTTCCGATCCTTTGATGAGCCTGGCCTATGTGGGCGTAAAGGGCGGTATGGTGATCGTGGCGGCCGATGATCCCGGACCGATCTCCTCCCAGACGGAGCAGGATACGCGGCTGTTTGCGTCCTTTGCCAAAGTGCCGGTATTCGATCCCTCTTCCACGCAGGAGGCGTATGAGATGATTCAGGAGGCCTTTGAATATTCCGAAAAATATCAGACGCCGGTGCTGTTTCGGCCTACCACGCGCGTCTGTCACGGCTGCGCCTCGGTTACGGTAAAGGATTCGTTTGAGGCGCGGAAGCCGGAGGGGTTCGTAAAAGAAACCGCGCGGTGGGTCATCTTTCCGCGGACCTCGTATCTGAACCACATTAAACTGGAAGAGCGCTATGCTGTTTTAAGCGATGATTTTTCCGGGTATCTGCGGAATTTTACAGATGCCGGCAGAGGGAAAAAGGGAATTATTACCGGCGGCATCAGCTATATGTACGTAAAGGAAGCGCTGCGGGAGATCGGCGCGGAGGTGCCGGTGCTGAAGATTTCAACCCCGTATCCGTTTCCGCAGAAGCTGGCGCTTTCCTTCCTGACGGGGCTGGACGAGGTGCTGGCGGTGGAGGAGCTGGAGCCGGTGCTGGAGAAGGAAATGCTGCTGCTGGCCGGAAAAGAGCATTTGGCCGTTGACGTAAAAGGAAAGCTGACGGGAAATGTACAGCCGGCGGGAGAAAACAGCACCGAGAGCGTCAGGCGGGCGCTGCTCCGGTTCCTGGGGCTGAAGGAACAGCCTCAGGAGGACAAAGCGGCGCCGCCGGAGCTGCCGGTGCGTCCGCCGGTGCTCTGCGCGGGCTGTCCGCACCGCGCCTCCTTCTATGCGGTAAAAAAGGCGATGCAGGGGAAAAAGGCTGTGTTTGCCGGGGATATCGGCTGTTATACTTTGGGAAACGCCATGCCGCTGGATATGGTGGATACCTGCCTTTGCATGGGGGCGGATATCACCATTGCGCAGGGACTGCATATCATAGAGCCCGACGGCGTGCATTTTTCGTTCATCGGCGATTCCACCTTTTTTGCCTCGGGCATTACGGGAATTATCAACGCGGTATATAATCAGACCGATATCATCGTGATTGTGCTGGACAATTCCACCACGGCAATGACGGGCCACCAGCCCCACCCCGGCACAGGATACACGGTGCAGGGAAAAAAGACCGCGGCCGTCAGCATTCCGGCGGTTCTGCGGGCTGTGGGCGTGGAGTTTGTAGAGACGGTGGATCCGTTTGACCAGGAAAAGGCAGTGTGCACGGTTCGGCGCGCAGCCGAAGAAAAGGGTGTAAAGGCCATCATTTTCAAGGCTCCCTGTATTGCGGTGGAAAAGCGCAGACGGCTGTTTGAAATTGACCGGAACAAGTGCATTAACTGCAGGAAGTGTGTGCGGGAGCTGGGCTGTCCGGCAATTGAGGCGGATAAAAACGGTGTGAAAATTGAAGCGGATCTGTGCTTCGGATGCTCGCTCTGTGCGCAGGTCTGCCCGGTATCGGCGATTCGGGAGGGGGGAGAAAAGAATGTTTAACTGTCTGTTATGCGGCGTAGGCGGTCAGGGAACGGTTTTGGCGTCCAAGCTGATTGCGCTGGCTTCCATGGAAAAAGGGCTTGCGGTAAAGACGGCGGAAACGATCGGCATGGCGCAGCGCGGCGGCTGCGTGGTCAGCCATGTACGTGCGGGCGATCAGGTGTTTTCCCCCATGATTCCCCTGAAGCAGGCGGATATCATCATTGGCTTTGAGCCTGCCGAGGCGGTGCGCTGTCTGCCCTATTTAAAGGACGGCGGTACGGTGATTGTAAACCGGAAGGCGGTAAAGCCGGTAGCCTCCATGCTGGCGGCCGGGGACTATGACGGCGAAAAAATGCTGGCGTATTTGAAGGAACGGGTGAAAAAGCTGCGGATTGTCGACGGCGAGGACGTCTGCCGGCAGTGCGGCTCGGCCAAGGTGCTGAATATTGCGCTTTTGGCGGCCGCCGCGGAGACCGGATGCATCGGGATTACGCCCGAAGAGCTGGCCGAGGCAGTAAAGCAGAAACTGCCGGAAAAATTCCATAGTGTAAATTGTAATGCAATCGCGGTTGTTTGCGGAAAGGAAATACAATGAAGATGACAGAAGAGCAGCTTGCGCGGATTCAGAAGCAGATCGCCAGGCTGAAGCAGGCCGGCGGATTTTATCAGAAGAAGCTGGCGGGGATGGAAGCCGGCGATATTCAGACCGCCGGGGATTTTGAAAAAATTCCCTTCACCTGGAAGGGCGACCTGCGCGAGGCCTATCCCTTAGGGCTTATGGCCGTGCCGCAGGAGCAGATCGTGCGGATTCATTCCTCCTCCGGCACCACGGGTACGCCGGTGGTCATTCCCTATACGGCCAAGGATGTGGAGGATTGGGCCGTTCAGTTCAGCCGCTGTTATGCCATGGCGGGCGTAACCAGGGCCGACCGGGTGCAGATTACGCCCGGGTACGGCCTGTGGACGGCCGGCATCGGTTTTCAGGCCGGAGCGGAGCGCCTGGGGGCGATGGCCGTTCCCATGGGGCCGGGAAACACGGAAAAGCAGCTGCAGATGATGATGGACCTGCAGACGACGGTGCTTTGCGCAACGTCCTCCTACGCGCTGCTGCTGGCTGAGGAGATCGCCCGCCGCGGGCTGAAGGATCGAATCTCTTTAAAAAAGGGCATTATCGGCTCGGAACGCTGGGGAGAAAAGATGCGCGGCCGCATTTCGCAGGAGCTGGGCATACAGCTCTATGATATCTACGGCCTTACGGAGGTCTACGGTCCGGGCATCGGCATCAGCTGCGGGGAAAACAGCGGCATCCATTATTGGGATGACTATGTATACATTGAAATTGTGGACCCCATAACCGGAAAGGTGCTGCCCGACGGGGAGGAGGGGGAAATTGTCATTACCACCCTGCAGAAGGAGGGCGCGCCGCTTTTGCGCTACCGCACCCATGATCTTTCCCGGATTCTGCCCGGCGCGTGCGCCTGCGGAAGCCGTTATCCGCGCCTGGATACGATTAAAGGCCGCACGGATGACATGATTAAAGTAAAAGGCGTCAATATTTTCCCCAGCCAGATCGAGGAGCTGCTCAGCGGGATTACGGGCGTTTCCAGTGAATACCGGCTGACGATAGAGCATTTGCAGGGCCGGGATCACTGTGTCCTTTGCGCTGAAGCGGAGGCCGGAGTGGATCCGGAACGGCTGCGCACAGAGGTGCAGAGTCTGTTTAAGGCGAAGATCGGTATTACCGTGCAGACGGAGATTCATTCTTTGGGGACATTGCCCCGCAGTGAAAAGAAGACCAGACGTGTGATCGACAACAGAAATTAACGCCTGTGTATGATCCATAAAAAACAGCCGTCTGTAAAATATTAAAATAGTAAAAAGAAAGCAGACACGATTTTTTGCGTCTGCTTTCTTTTGATCTTATAAAATGTGGACCTCTGCATTATTGAAGAAATTCCGCCAGCAGCTGCCGGTATTCTTCGCAGCCAAAATAATCGCAGTGACGGCGGTCTTTCATAACATGCAGGGTAAGCTTTCGGGCGGGATATCCAAAATGCAGCAGGGCGGCCTGCAGAACGGTATTCTGCTCCAGTCGTCCCGGCATATCTCGGCGGCAATCAGCAGGAGCTTGGGCAGGCTGCCGCCGGTAAAACTGCGGTTCATGTAGTACAGCGGCGCAGCGTTATCGATCCATACATTTTTTATCAAAGCACAGCATCATACTCAGATAAGGGCTGGCCGAGGAATTACCTATATAGAAAGTTGTAAAATTACCGTATTTGGGGCCGTTTTGATATACCTATGCGGCGGTTGCACAGTCCTCAATGTAGTCGGGAAAACGCGCGTTGGGGAAAAGTCGATCATCGGCGGAGACCACGGCGATATTCCGCGCGCTTAAAGCCTGACAGAAAACGTCTTCCGCAGGGCTGTTTTTGCTGCCTGCCGTAAGACCACCGCCGTGAAAATATAAAAAGAGCGGACAGGGAATATTGGTCTTGGGCAGATACAGATCCAGCCGGCAGGCCTGCGGGGATGCTTCACGGTAAACGATATCGCGAAGGATCATTTCGCTTCCTCTTTTTGTTTATCGAGCTGCCTGTTACGGAAATACAGCCAAAGATCAATTAAAACCATTAAAAGATTTAAAATATAAAAAACAAAAACATAGGTTAAAGTTCCATTGAGCAGCTTGGAGACGATGCCGCAGGCATAGCCGAACAGAATAAACAGCATAAACAAAAGGCTTTTTCCCTTTGCGCTTTTACTGGTGTAGGATTTTACGATATTTATCGGCCAGGAAATACCAAAGCTGATTACCATCAGTGCTTCTAAAAACTCTGCCATGAAGGATTCCCCTTTTTTTATCAGCATAGCATAAGATAAAAATATTGTAAAATATATAATTTTATATTATAATTATATAATAAAATATATGATAGAAGGCGCTTATATGGAGCTTTTGCAGTTAAAATATTTTTGTATGGCCGCACGGCTGCAGAGTATGACCCGTGCGGCGGAAAGATATCATGTGCCGCAGTCGGCCATATCGGTTACGGTAGCGCGTTTGGAAGATGAACTGGGAACGCGGCTGTTTGACAGAATCGGTAACCGCGTTTATTTAAACGAAAAGGGAAAAGCATTTCTTCTGCAGGCGGAAAGAGCGCTCAGCACCTTGGAGGACGCGCGCCTGCAGGCGGCGGAGCCCACAGCTCCTGCGGGCGAAGTGCGTTTGCTGCTGCTTAGTGACCGGAACTGGATTGCGCACCGTCTTCTGCCTTTTTGGCATAAATATCCGGACATCTGCTTTTCCCTTTGCCATAGCCTGTATAAAAACCAGCTTTTTCCTTTTGATCTGTGCGTTGCTTCAGCGCCGCCTGAGGGCGAGCTGGAAAATCAGGAGCTTTTTACGGAACGTTTTCTACTGGCGGTACCGCGCACGCACCGATTGGCGCAAAGGAAGAGCGTTGCGCTGGAGGAGCTGGAGAGGGAACGCTTTCTGCTGACACCGCCGGGCAGCAGCATTGAACGGACCGTTTCCGCTGCGTGCCACAGCTGCGGCTTTTCTCCGTCCGCCGCGCTGATAAGCGACGATCCTTTTCTGATTCGCCGCTGTGTTTCGCAGGGTCTGGGAATTACCTTTGCGCCGGAGAGATCCTGGCAGGGACTGTTTGACGATGCTGTAGTGCTGCTGCCGCTCAAGGGTGCGCCGGTTATGCGTACGGTACGGCTGTACTGGCATAAAATGCAGTATCTTACCGGAGCGGTGCGCACGGTAAAGGATTTTTTACTTGATGCAGAAAACTCTTTTTGCGGCAGTTGTTTGCAGGAAAACGGGATATTGAATACGGATGCCGCTGGCCAACACGGAAAATTCCGTGCGGACTCTTGATAAAAAATTAAAAAAACGATAAAAAAAGACCTTGGGGCAATTGATATCCCAAAGTCTTTTTTTGGTAATCAGCTTAGTTATATTTTAGGTTTCTGCGAAATCTACAGTGACCTGATGCTTGCCCGCGGCAAAGTCACGGGAAGCGCGGCCGGGCAGGATCAGCGTGACGTTCTGCTTGGTTTCAAAGCAATAGACCGCTTTTTTTCCTTCAAATTTCCAGCTTACGGAGATGGGGCCGCTTACAGAGTCGTACCGCGCGCGGAAGGAGCCTATCTGCGGTAGCAGGCAGGGCTGTAATACGATGTGCCGGAACCCGGGCGCCGAACGCTCAAAGCGGATGCCGCCCAAATATTCAAACATCCAGCCTACTACGGAGCCTAACGCGAAATGGTTCATGCTGCCGGAGCCGTCGGTGCTGGCCATGCCATTCCAGCTTTCGGTCATGGTGGTGGCGCCGGTATTTAAAATATAGCGCCAGGAGGGGAATTCTGTACGGTCCAGCAGCATAAAGGCGGTATCGTAGTAGCCGTAATCACATAATACGTTCATTAAATAGCGGGTGCTGCCGTAGCCGGTATCCAGATGTCCGCAGGCAAGAATCTTTTCGTTCAGCTTGGCTGCCAGGGCTTTTTCTTTGCCGCCGGGCGCCAGGCCGAACGCCAGGGCAAATACCAGCGCGGATTGCAGATGCGGTGAATAGTCGTTTTCTTCTGCGATATAATACCGGCGGTTGAACTCGTCGATGGCGGGCTGCAGCTTTTGGTGGAATTCATCCGCGGTTTTGAAATCCTCCAAAATTTCGGCAATCTGGGCGGTGATTCTCAGCATATAGCAGTAAAAGGCCGAGGCGAAAAATTCCGGCGGAAGGTTGTGCCCGTAGGGCGAAAGATGATCGTTGAACGGCGAGAGCGGATTCTCCGGCAGATTGTGGTTTGCAGCGGTTTCGCAGCGGTAGCGCGCCAGGGCAAGAATTTCGCCGTAGCAGGCGCGCAGGATTTGCTTGTCCCGGTAAAACCGGTACAGCGTCCAGGGGACGATATACGTTTCGTCTCCCCAGCCGTATACGTCCGGACACATTTTTCTTCCCGCGTCCGTCCATCGGGCCAGGAGCTCGGAACAATCGGCATACCAGCAGGCGGTGGCGATAAAAATCTGCGTATCGCCGGTCCAGAAATTCTTTTCGCGCGTGGGGCAGTCCATCGGGCCGTTGAACAGGTTGCTTAAAAACGCCCGATCCACAATATTGCTGAGCTGGTTGATGGGCGTGTAGCTGCTTTCGAGCTCCCCGGTTTTTTTTACGGCATTGTGCATCACGGTCAGTACAATATCGCCGATCTGGGCCTTGGAGGTGCAGCCCTCCACATAGAGATACCGGAAGCCGCTGAAGGCAAAATGCGGCTCATAGATCTCTTCCAGACCGCCGCGGCAGGTATATACGTCATAATTTTTCAGGTGCGCGGGTGATTTACCGTCGGGAAAGCTGTCGGCGTGGTAGAATACCGGCCCGTAGACGATGGTCTGGAAATCTCCCTCCGGCGTCAGCCTTTCGCAGAAATTAATCTTGATTTTCTGGCCTTTTTCGGTATTGCGCAAAACGATTCGGTACCGCCCGCCGCAGTTTACGCCGAAATCAAACAGATAGACTTTGTTCTTCAGCGCAGTACAGCTAAAGGGCTTTAACAGCTTGGTGATCTGAATGCCCGGATAATTGCGCTCTACAAAAGGGCGCGATTCTATCTTAGCATCCTCTGCGGCAGCGCAGGCCCAGGCGGCATCGTCAAAATTCGGCAAATTCCAGCCGGGCTGCTCCAGGTTTGCGTCATAGCGTTCGCCCAGCTGAATATCGTTGTCGGTCAGGGGAGAAAAGGCAATGCGCCAAGTCTCGTCAGTTCCTATAATCTGCTGGGTTCCGTCCTCAAGGGTTATGGTGAGTTCGGCCAGCAGCATGTTGCGGTTCATAAATACCTCGCTGTGCGATTCACTGTTAAGCCAGCCGTTGCCGGTAACCGCGCCGAGGGCGTTGGCACCCTGCCGCAGGAGCGGCGTGACGTCCAGACGGCGGAATTCCTTATATTTTTCACAGATTCCCTGGGGGAGAATGTCCTGATCGGTGCGCCGGCCGTTCAGATACAGCTCGGCCTCGCCCGCAGTGCTGACGCACAGCTCCGCTTTTTTTACGGGCTTTTCCACAAGAAAGCTTTTCCGCATATAGAGCGAACGCTTGATCAGGCGGGGATGAATGTCGCACCATTTCAATTCGTTCTCCCGGCAGAGACCGTCCATCCAGTCGGCAGGCTCTTCATTGCTCCAAAAATCAGCTGTGGAATAACATTTCCACTGTTCGTCGGTAACGATGCTTACGTTTTTTCCGCCGCAGTCAATCTCGATTTTTCCGCAGAAGGCGGAGGTGAAAAAGCCGATGTCCGCCGTCTGATAGGCGCGCACGGCAATCGTGTTTTCCCCCGGTTGTAAAAATGCCGCCACACTGCCGCTGAATTCTTTTACTTCCTGGCATACAAGCGTTTTATTGATGTACAGATCAAAAATATTGTCGCATAAAAAATGTGCCTGTGCGGCGGCCGGAGTGTCAATAATAAAGCTGCGGCGCATATGTGCGCGGGCGTAGGTGCGCGGCCATATCCATTTGGCTCCTTCAATTTGCGTAATGTTTTCGGCGGAAGAGAGAAAAGCGTTATCGCCGAAAATCCACTTGGCCTGCCACCGGTCCTTTTGATCAATTCTGTAGCTCATTTTTAAACCTCCGGAAAAAGACTCTTATATCAAATTCTAACGATATTTTATCATAGAAAAAATAAAAAAACAATCGGGTTTTTGCTTTTTATCGGGTTAGATCGGCAGCTGCTTTCTGCGTTTTCTTTTCGACATTGTTTTTACGAACATTTTACTTGTGAAAATTGCAATGCAGTTTTATAATAATTATACATATATAAGAAAAATGGGCGGAGTATTACCGCTGAAAGAAGGAGCGTTTATGAGAAAAACAAAAATTGTATGTACGATCGGTCCCGCCTGCAGTGATGAAGAGACCTTGACCCAGATGTGCCTTGCCGGAATGAACGTGGCCAGGCTGAATTTTTCCCACGGTACCCATGAGGAGCATAAACAAAAGATTGACCTGATAAAAAAGGTGCGCCAAAAGCTGAATATGCCCATCGCTATTATGCTGGATACGAAGGGCCCGGAATACCGCATCAGGACCTTTGAAGGCGGCAGGGTAATGTTGAAGACCGGGGATACCTTTGCCTTTACAACGGAGGATGTTCCGGGAAATACGGAACGTGTTTCAGTAAATTATAAGGGATTGATCAAAGATCTCGCCCCCGGGGATACGATTTTGCTCAATAACGGTCTGATGGCCTTTGAGGTAAAGGAGCTGACAGATACAGAAGCGGTGTGTACCGTGACGGTGGGCGGCGAGCTTTCGGACAGAAAGAGCATGAGCTTTCCCAACAAGGTGCTGCGGCAGGTGTATTTGAGCCGGCAGGATAAAGAGGATATTCTCTTCGGTATTGAAAATGATGTGGATTTTATTGCCTGCTCATTCGTCTCTCTCAGGCAGGATCTTCTGGATATTAAGGAGTTTTTGGAGTTTCATAACGCGAAGGGCATTGAACTGATCGCCAAGATAGAAAACCGTTCGGGTGTGGATAATATTGAAGATATCTGCCGTGAGTGCGACGGTATTATGATCGGCCGGGGCGACATGGGGGTGGAAATTCCCTTTGAAGAGCTGCCCGCCATTCAAAAGCATTTGATTACCAAATGCCGCTTGTTGGGCAAGCGTGTGATTACCGCCACGGAAATGCTCGAATCCATGATCCACAACGCGCGGCCCACCCGTGCGGAAATTTCGGATGTGGCCAACGCCGTGTACGACGGTACCAGCGCGATCATGCTTTCAGGAGAGACCGCCGCCGGGAAATATCCGGTATTGACCGTGCAAACGATGGCCCGTATTGCCGAGCAGACTGAAAAGAATATTAACTATAAAAAGCGTTTTACTACCACGGAATTTCAGATCCGCAATACGGTGGACGCGATTTCCCATGCTACCTGCGGCATGGCGATTGATATCGGTGCCAAGGTAATTGCTGTTTGCTCTCTTTCGGGCAATACGGTACGCATGGTATCTCGGTTTCGTTCACCGGTGGATATTTTGGGGCTTACCATTGATGAAAAAACCTGGCGGAAGCTGGCGCTTTCCTGGGGCGTGCTGCCGGTAATGTGCGAGGAATATGATTCTACGGATGTACTGTTTTATACGGCCAAGCGTTTGGCAAAGGAGAATTTTTGTTTGAAAAAGGACGATACCATGGTTATTACCGGAGGAATGACTAACGGCGTTTCGGGCAATACCAATTTAATTAAAGTGGAAAAAGTATAAAGCTGTTTTTTTATAGCGGCGGAATCATTTTGGACGGCGCGTTGAAAAAGAATAGTTTCTGTGTGCTTTACAAATTAATGATTTCCAGTCCCTTTTTTTCGGCATATAAATAGGTATACTGCGTGCCGCCGGGCGTACCCCGGTAGTGGGCTACCAGGATTTCGGCATGGTCTACCATAAAAACGTCCCGTGCGTGCATACAGCCGGGAAGATAGCGCTCGTTCAGATAAATTACCTCGTCGGCGGCACGAAGAATTGTTTGATATTCCCGTTTCTGCCGCGGCGTCCACGCGGCACACTGATCTCTGCAGGGCAGCGCCAGCGTCAGGGTAAAGGTGGGATGCTGCCTTCTTTTTTGCAGTACTACCTGGGCGGCCAGCGTGTCAAAGCCAAGCGCGCCGCCGCAGATATAATGGTTTACACCGCGGGCGGAAAGCGCGTCCAGCAGGCCGTCCAGTTTTTTTATCAGCAGACGTTTTTGCTCGACGGAGAGTCTTCTATGTCCGGTAAAGCAGCAGGAGGGCATAAAACTTTCCTTTCTTTTTCCATATAAAAAGCGGCAAAGGGCGACAATTCGCCCTTTGTTTTTTAACTTAAATATTCTTTTAAGGAAGAAGTATCCAGATATTTATAGCGGTAAAGCAGAGGATACAGCTTTCGCGCAATGGTTTTTACGCCGCCGGGGGTATTGCTTTCCATGTTCAGCGGCATCAGCGGCTCGTGCAGGGAAAGCCTGAGCAGCAGCCAGCCGTCACCGCTCTCTTTATCAAAGGAGATCCGCACGCCCTCGTAATTGTCCGGCGCAAGATTCCAGCCTGGCGTGCCGGCGGCAAATTCCGTCAGCCGGTCGATTACGGCCTGCCCATAGGTTTTAAAATCCTCCCGGTCGATATTCATGCGGAATTCTCTGCTTTCGGCAGGCTCCTCCAGACCCAGAAGAAAATCGTCCAGCTTTTTGCCCTCTTCGCGCAGCTGCGCCATTTTGATTAGCAGCTTTGTTACCAGATACGCGCCGTCGTCAAGAAAATAATTTTCCTTTAGCGCCGCGTGACCGCTGGTTTCTATGGCCAGGGGACAGTATTGCCCGGCCTGATTCAGGCGGATGGCTTCATTAATTACATTTTTATAGCCTCGTTTGAAACGGTGATGTACTCCGCCATGATTTTCAATAAACTTTTTCAAACCGCTGGAGGTGATGGAGTCGGTTACAATGACCGCGGGCTTGCGTTCCTCGAGCAGAATGGCTGAAATTAGGGCAATCAGCCGGTTTCGGTTGATTTCCTTACCCTTGGAATCTACAGCACCGGCACGGTCCACATCGGTATCAAAAATCAGACCGATATCCGCGCCGCTCTGCTTCACTGCCAACATAATGGCGGCCATAGCCTCAGTATTTTCAGGATTTGGAATGTGATGGGGAAAGCGGCCATCCGGCTCTAAAAACTGGCTGCCGGAGGTATCGGCGCCCAGAGGTTTTAATACTTTTTCCACATAAAATCCACCGGCGCCGTTGCCAGCGTCTACTACAATTTTAAATCCCCTGAGCGGCTGTTCGAAATTTTTAGCGGAATTTACGCCGTTGCGTACTTTATTGACCAGCATATCGGCATAGAGCGATAAAAAGTCAAAGCTTTGGCAATTGCCCGGCTTTGGGGGGCAGGCGCGGCTTTCTTGGGCGTATTCCAGTAAAATCTCGATATCGGCTTCCTCTAAGCCACCGGTTTTGGTAAAAAATTTCATACCGTTTCTGTCATAGGGCAGATGGCTGGCTGTAAGCTGGATGGAAGCGTCACAGTTCAGTGCGGGAACTACGCAGGTCATAAACATGGCCGGAGTGCTTATCAGGCCGCAGTCGATGCAGCAAAAGCCCGTTTCCGTAAGGGCGGAGAGTACCGCTGTTTTTAAGCGGGGCGCTGAAATACGGGAATCGTTTCCTACGGCGATTTTTATTTGTTCCGGCTGTTTTTGAGTTTTTTCACATATCCAAAAGCCGAATGCGGCAGCAATACGCCTGACGGCTCCGTCCGTCAGGGTCTGGGGGCTGTTTTCGCTTGCTACGGCTATGCCTCGGATATCCGAACCGTTTTTTAAATTTTTCCATTCTTTCGTCAACATATTGGTACTCCGTTTGATAAGACTCGGCGGTCCTGCTTTTTTACGGCGACGTGCAAATTCATGAATTTGCATGCACCTGTTTCTGCCGACAGGAAATTTTTCTGTCTTACGGCAAAAGTTATCCACAATATAATAGAATTATATAGGGACAACCGAGTTTTGTCAAACCAAAAACATCCGAAAACAGTATTGTTTTTCGTTTTTTTGCAAAACTGTTGATATTCTTTTGCGATATTTGTTTTTTTGCCGCATATGCTTGGCTGTAGGGAAAAATCAGTTTATAAAAATAGCTTGTGAGAAAAACGAAATAAATGTATAATAAAGGCGGATTTATATTTTATATATTTTATAACGGAGGTAAATAGCATGTATCAGTTGTTTTGTGATACGAACTCGGAAATTCCCTTTGCCTGGGCGGATGAGCTGGGACTTGGCATCATTCGGATGCCCTATACTATAGGCGGAAAGGAATATCTCTATGATTTAGGCCGGGAAACCGATTTCAAGGCGTTTTTTGACCGTGTGCGCAAAGGAGAAATGCCGCAGACCCAGGGGCTGAATGAGCAGAATTACAGTGACGCATTCCGTCCTTATCTGGAGCAGGGACAGGATATTTTGATGATTTCGTTCTCCGAGGCGCTCTCCAGTACCCATCAGTTTCTGGAAAAGGCGCGCCAGGCTCTTTTGGAGGAATTCCCGCAGCGGCGGTTTGAGGTAGTGAATACCCTGTCCATTTCTATGGGTGCGGGCCTTTTGGTGTTAAAGGCGGCACGGCTCTGGAAGGATGGCGCCGATATTGATACGGTCAAACGCTGGGTGGAGGAAAACCGCCAGCATTCTCAGGCTTGGTTTACGGTAGATGATCTGAATCACCTGAAGCGTGGCGCAAGGCTTTCCGCCGCCGCGGCTACCATGGGTACACTGCTGGATTTAAAACCGGTGCTTACGGTAAGCCGGGAAGGCAAGCTTGTAGTAAGCCAGAAAGTCAAGGGAAGAAAGCGCGCGTTGAGAGCTTTGGCTGACGCGTTTGACGCTTATGCGCAGAATCCGGAGGAGGAAGTGGTATCTATCCTTCATGCCGATGCTATTGAAGATGCCCGTCTGCTTGCGGATATGCTCCAGGAAAAGCATAAAATCGAAACCTTACGTATTGATTTTGTAGGTCCTGTGGTAGGTACGCACTGCGGACCGGGTACGATCGGTCTGTGCTTTATGGGGACGGATCGTAAAAATTAAAGGCGCAGAATCGGGCACGGCGTTTTGCCTGTGCCTGATTTTGTTTTTGATTTAAAGATTCAGGAGGAAAAACCCATGTTTGTAAATTATGCTCATCGGGGAGCTTCGGCTTATGCGCCGGACAGCACGATGGCGGCCTTTGACCTGGGACTTGCCATGAAGGCAAATGGAATTGAAACCGATCTGCAGAAAACCAAAGACGGCCGGATTGTGCTCTTTCATAACGAAGCGCTTGACGGCCGGTCCAGCGGCAGCGGAAAGCTTGCCGACCATACCTATGAGGAGTTGCGTGCGCTGGATTTTGGCGGCTGGTTTGATGAAAAGTACAGCGGAGAGAAAATTGTTCTGTTTGAGGATTTTGCACGGAAATATTTTCCTCTTGACCTGACTTTTGCGATTGAACTCAAGGTAAGGGGGATAGAAAAAGATACCCTGGAAATCATCCAGAAATATCGTGCTGTAAATAAAGTATATATATCCTCCTTTTGTTTTGAAGCATTGGAGGATATGCGCAGAATTAACAGTAACATCAGACTTTCCTGGCTGCTGCACAGGATAACCCCGGAAGCCGTCGCTTGTTTAAAGACGATCGGCGGCAGCCAGATCTGTCCGCAGGCGGCGTTCGTTACACCTGAGGATGTAACGCTTGCACGGGAGAACGGATTTGGCGTAAGGCTTTGGGGCGTGACGGATGAAACGCTTATGAAAAGGGTATATCCTCTTGCGTCCGAGGGTATGACGGTGAATTTTCCGGATAAGCTTTATGCGTTTATGCAGAATCAGGAGCAGAATAAATGATACAGACAGTTTGGCTGGATTTGGATGATACCCTACTGGATTTTCATAAAGCCGAGGCCAGAGCTTTAAGGGAAACGCTGCTCAGGCTGGAAATTGCGCCGAAAGAGACGACGGTTGCGCGGTACAGCCAGATCAACGACGCACAATGGAAACTGCTGGAGCAGGGCAGGTTTACGCGGGCGGAGATTCTTGTAAGACGGTTTTCCCTGCTGTTTGAGGAACTGGGCGTTGTACGCGATGCGGAGCAGGCCAATATAATGTATAAAAGTTTTTTGGCCCAGGGGCATTATTTTATGGACGGTGCCCCTGCTCTTCTGGAAGCGCTGGCGCCTAAGTATGCGCTTTATCTGGTTTCCAACGGAAATGCTGAGGTGCAGGAAAGCCGGATTCAAAGCGCCGGAATTGCAAAATATTTTCGATCTATATTTATATCGCAGCGAATAGGCTTTGATAAGCCTGCTCGTGAATTTTTCATGCGCTGTTTCACACAGATTCCGGATTTTGTACCTGAAAATGCCATTATTGTTGGCGACAGCCTTACCTCAGATATCCAAGGCGGCAAAAACGCCGGAATCCGTACCTGTTGGTTTAATCCGGTGCAGGCGCCGGGACGGACAGATATTAGAGCCGATTATGAGATTGCGCGGCTGTGCGAGCTTCCTCCGCTGTTGGAGACGCTGTGAAATATACCCGGACGGAGCAGGGCGTTTTTCTTTCGCGCCCCAACCGTTTTACCGCCTGGGCGGAGATTTTGGGGCAAAAGCAGCTTTGCCATGTTAAAAATACCGGACGGCTGGGGGAACTGTTTGTACCCGGCGCCGAGATCTATGCCGCGGCGGCCGGGGAAAAGAACAGAAAAACTGCGTGGGACATTGTTGCCGTAAACAAACAGGGGCGGCTTGTCAATGTGGATTCGCAGGCACCCAACGCCGCGGCGGCTGAGTTTCTGCAGCGGCAGTATCCCCTTGCCCGCGTCAGGAGAGAAGCTGTTTTTGAGGATTCCCGCTTTGATTTTTTTATAGAGGATTGCCGAAGGAAACGCTTTATTGAGGTCAAGGGTGTTACGCTGGAGAAAAACGGTGTTGCGCTGTTTCCCGACGCGCCCACCCTGCGGGGGACCAAGCATCTGCGGGGACTGATCCGCGCCCGGCAGCAGGGATACGAGGCATGCGTTTTGTTTGTGATACAGAGAAAGGGCGTGCATACCTTTTGCCCTAATCGTGCAGCTGACGAGGCTTTTGCCCGGACATTGGCGCAGGCGGCGCAGAACGGTGTGGAAATACTGGCGTATGACTGCCGCGTAGGCAGAGATTTTATGGAAATAGACAAGCCTGTGAAGGTGGAGGATGTATGTTTGGCTTTGTAGTTGCAAATAAGGAGGGGCTGACGCCGGAGGAGGAAGAGACCTATCGCGGTTATTACTGTGGCCTTTGCCACGAACTTTCCGGCCTGGCCGGCTTTAAGGGCCGGCTTACCCTGAACTTTGATATGACGTTTCTGGCATTGTTTTTAAGTGCTTACTATCGTCTGGCTGAGGAAAGGAAGGCGGAAAAATGTGCGGCGCATCCGTTTAAAACGCATATTTTTATCACCAACCGGTTTACCGAATATGCGGCAAAGATGAATCTTCTGCTTTCCTATTTTAAATTTGAGGATGATTGGAAGGACGATAAAAGCCTGAAGGCGCTGGCGGCAAAAAACAGCCTGAAAAAGGCGGTGGAGGAGATCCGGGGGCAGTATCCGGAAAAAACGGAGTGTATTCAGCGGTATTTAAACGATCTTGCGGAAATTGAGGCAAGCGGCGAGCATAATCCGGATATTCCGGCAAACTGCTTCGGCCGGTTGATGGCGCAGTTGTTCGATGTTGACGGGGATTGTCCTGCTTTAGCGGAATTCGGTTTTCGCTTGGGAAAGGTGATTTACATTATGGATGCGTGCGTAGACCTGAAAAAGGACGTGAAAAGATATCAGTACAATCCGATGGTTGAAATATCTTCGCAGGATTTTCAGCAAATTTTAACAATTTTATTAAGTGACTGTACAGATATTTATGATACAATGAATATAATTCAAAATAAAGGGATTATCGAAAATATTCTGTTCTCCGGCATCTGGACCAGATTCCGGAAGAAAGGAAAGTAAGTGGCAAAAGATCCTTATCAGGTTCTGGGGGTGCCGCGTACGGCAACGCAGGACGAGATTTCAAAAGCATATAAAAAACTGGCAAAAAAGTATCATCCTGATTTGCATCCGAATGATACGGCGGCGGAAGCAAAAATGCGTGAAATAAACGAAGCGTATAATACGCTTCGCAGCGGCGGCGATTATCATGGTAATTACGGGCGTGCGTATGAAAGCGGTTACGGTTCATATGGATCGTATACCGATTATGACGGCGGTTACGGGACGACCGGAAATGGTTACAGCCGGCATCAAAATATCCGCGAAATGATTCGTATGGGACGCAATGCTGAGGCCCTGAGGATGCTGGAGCAGCTGAATACGCGCGATGCCGAGTGGTACTATTTGTGCGGGGTAGCAAATTATAATCTGGGCAATAGGGCCAGCGCTGTCAGCTATGCGGCTATGGCCGTGCAGCGGGATCCCTCCAACGCGGAATATGTAAGCTTTTTTAATAGCATTTCCGCCGAAGGAGGCAGATATCAGCAAAGGAGCTCTACTTTTAACATTCCGATGGGCAGGTTTTGCTCTTATTGCACCTCAATGGCAATTTGCATGTGCTTCGGCGGCCGGTGCATTCCCTTCTGCTGGTAGCGTTGAAACCGCGGTCTTTTTATGCTGCGGGTTGTTTTGCCGCAGCAAGCTTGTGGAAAACGGCGTTATAAGGTCTGATAGGTATCGCAGTATTCACAGCGGACGGTTTCTCCCCGGCTTCCGGAGAGAGGCACGCCGCATCCGGTGCAGTTCTTTGTGATGGGCCGGGGCGGGAAATATTTTGCAGAGTTTGAGAAGACGCCGGTACTTTCAGGCGTGGGAGCAGCGTCTGGCACAGAGGGTTCGGGAATGTTCTCCATAATGTCGGGCGTGTCCAATAGCCGATGCATTTGGGTTACCCAGCTTAAGATTTTCTTTTTTCCCCGGCATTGAAATGCAAAAGATTCCGGTCCGCTTTTAAAATAAATCTGCAGCCGGGGCGTATATCCCCCAATTTTTTGCATTTGTACCTGGGCCTGCCCGTTTTGTATTTTGATTTGGCTTAAGGGGTAGGTTTGAATATTTTTTATTCTGCCAAAAAAGCTCTTGCGGACATAGATCATATTGCGATTTGTCAAAAAGAGCTCGTCGGTGTAAAATTCAGGGTTTCCCTGTCGGTGTACGCCGGTATTGTGAAGCAGAATTGTTTCCTTCGGCTGTAAAGGCAGTGGTATCATTTTTTTTCCTCTTTTTATGCGTTGCTGTTAAAATTCCAGTATCATGCCGTCATAGGCGACTTCAAAGCCGTATTTTTGGGCTTCTTTTTCCAAATCCTCGTGTGTTTGCAGAATATTATGGCTGAAATGCGTTACAAAGCAGACCGTGCTTTCGTCAATGGTTCCCTGCAGCAGCAGCCGCTCTTTTACTTTGGCGTTATCGGGCATTCCCATGTGGCTGCGGCCCTCGCATCCCTTGCCGTTGGTGCAGTCAAAGCTTATAAAATCAATATGAACCTGTTCTTGGGCAAAATAGGCGAATACCTCGTCATAGAAGATTCCGGTGTCGTTTGCGTATAAAAGAACTTTTCCGTGCTTTTTTATAAGATAGATATAGGCGTCCTCGTCCGGCTTGTGGCGTGCGGGAAGCGGCGTTATTTCAAAGCTGCCGATGGAAAAGGTGCTGAATTTGGTGATGGGATGAAATTTGACAAAATCAATTTTTTTCCCGAATTCATAGTCCTGGGCCGCCTCCAGAACTTTGCCGGTCTGGATATTGCCGTGAACCTTACGGTCGGGCTTCCCTCTTTGATATGGCAGAAGCAGCCGGGCAGCCGCATCATGAGCTGTGCGGAATGGAAATGATCTGAATGGGTGTGGGTAATGAGGATATCACTTATTTTAGCCAGGTCTATGTTCAGGTTAAAAACATACATCAGCATGTCCGGCGGAAAATCAATCATGAGGCTGTCGTCAAGGATCATGCCGGAGCGCCCCCTCAGATTCTTACCCCTCAGCTTTCGGGCCTTTGTACATAAATCACATTGGCAGAAGAGCGCGGGAATGCCCTCGGCGGCTGCCGTTCCCAAATATTGGATTTTCATGTTATCCTCCTTTTTTTTTTCGGTGCGTTTTGCTATAGCATAGCACAAAGTGCAGGATAAAGCAATATCCTACCGCATGGCCTTGGGCCGCCGTTTTACTTGTTAGCAGTTGTTTCCGGCATCCGGAGGGCGTATATTGCGATGCTGTTTCCGGAGATAGCAATTGACATTTGGCTTAGAACCATGTATAATAAAACAATAATGTAAATTTTTCAATTTCTTTATTAACATATCTGAAATTCCGGATATTCAAGTAGATTTTATAGGAGGTGCAAAAGATGGAACCATGGATATGGATTGTCATTGCCGCCGTGGGCGCGCTTGCCGCGGGCCTGCTGGCCGGCAGTTTTATTCAAAAGAAATCGATTCAGGCACGTATGGGCAGAGCGGAGGATGTTGCCAACCGTTTGATTGAAGATGCAAAAAACCGGGCTGAGGTGCTGTCCAAAGAGCGGATCGCTGAGGCGAAGGAAGAAGTCCACCGGCTGCGCAGCGAGTGCGACGCCGATTGCCGCGAAAGAAGAAACGAAGTGACAAAGCTGGAAAAGAGAGTGCTGCAGAGAGAGGAACAGATTGATAAAAAGCTTTCATCTCTGGAGGCAAAGGAGGAACGTTTTTCTAAAAAGGAAAAAGAGCTGGAAGAAAATTTGGCCAGCGCCGAGGAGCTGAACAGCCGTCGTCGGGCAGAGCTTGAAAAAGTAGCCGGGCTTACCAGCGAGGAGGCCAAGCAGTCGCTGGTGGAATCGGTGGAAAATGAGGCACGGCATGACGCGGCGATCCTTGTGCGCGATATTGAGGCGCAGGCCAAGGCTGACGGAGAAAAGATCGCCCGGAATATTATCACTATGGCCATTCAGCGCTGTGCGGCTGACCACGTGGCCGAAACCACCGTTTCGGTAGTGGCGTTGCCCAACGATGAAATGAAGGGACGCATTATCGGCCGGGAGGGCCGCAATATCAAGGCGATTGAAACCGCTACCGGCGTGGAGCTGATTATTGACGATACGCCCGAGGCCGTTATCCTTTCCGGTTTTGACCCGGTGCGCAGAGATATCGCGCGCATCGCACTGGAGCGGCTGATTGTTGACGGCCGGATTCATCCCACCCGGATTGAGGATATGGTGGAAAAGGCCCGGCGCGAGGTGGAACAGCAGATTAAGGAGGCCGGCGAGGCCACTGTGTTCGACGCGGGCATTCATAACATTCATCCCGAGCTGGTAAAAATATTGGGCCGTTTGAAATACCGGACAAGCTATGGTCAGAATGTGCTCAAGCATTCTTTGGAAGTTTCGTTTATCGCGGGGTTGCTTGCAGGAGAACTCGGCGCGGATGTTGCGCTTGCCAAGCGCGCGGGTCTGCTGCATGATATCGGCAAGGCCGTTGACCATGAGGTAGAGGGAACCCATATTCAGATCGGTGTGGATCTTGCTAAAAAATACCGCGAAAGCAATGAGGTCGTTCACTGCATTGCGGCGCATCATAACGATATTGAGCCGCAGACGGTGGAGGCTGTGCTGGTGCAGGCGGCCGATGCCATTTCCGGCGCAAGGCCCGGGGCCAGAAGGGAAACCCTGGAGGCCTACATCAAGCGGCTGGAACAGCTGGAGGAAATCGCCAATTCCTTTGAAGGAGTTGAAAAATCCTTTGCCGTGCAGGCGGGACGTGAAATCAGAATCATCGTTAAGCCTGAGGTGGTTTCGGAGGAGGCTACGGTACTGATGGCAAAGGATATCGCCAAGCGTATTGAAACCGATATGGTGTATCCGGGACAGATCAAGGTAAACGTCGTCCGCGAAACACGAAAAGTTGAGTTCGCAAAATAATCCGGAAATCCGCCTGAAAGCAAAAGGGCGGATTTTTTGGTGTTTTGATATTTTACAAAGAGTAATGGAAGAAAAATATGATACTGATCGATATCAATCATTTATCCGTGGCGATTGACGGCCGCGAGATTTTCTCCGACGCGACCTTTACCGTGCAGAAGGGGGAGTGCGTGGGGCTTACCGGCTTAAACGGCGCGGGAAAGACTACGCTGATGCGCGTTATTTTAGGGTATCAGGAGTATACCGGCGGCACGGTTTCCGTAGCCAAAGGCTGCCGGCTGGGATATCTGGAACAGCAGCATCGGGCCGTCGGAAGTCATACTGTGCTGGAGGAGGCGCAGAAGAGCTTTGAACCCTTGTTTGCGGCGGAGGAGAAGATGCGCCGGCTGGAGGCGCAGATGGCTGCCGGAGAGGATCTGGAGGAGCTGGGAGAAAGATATCAGCGCGCCGCGGATGAATACGAGGCTTTGGGCGGCTACGGCTGGCGAAGCCAGCTGCAGGGCGTGTTAAAGGGGCTGGGGCTTGGCGAGGTTTTTTGGGATAAGCCTGTGGATACGCTTTCAGGCGGTGAAAAAACGCGGCTTGCCCTGGCGAAATTACTGCTGGAGAATAATGATGTGCTGCTGCTGGACGAGCCTACTAACCATTTGGATTTAGAGGCCGCCCAGTGGCTTACCGACTATCTTGCCCGGTTCGGCGGCACCGTGCTGCTGATCTCCCATGACCGGTATATGATGGACAAGCTCTGTACCGGCGTGGCGCAGATTGAAAACGGCAAGCTACGCTTTTTTAAGGGAAATTATACGGATTACTGCCGCAAATGGGAGGAAGAACTGCGCGTTGTGCAGAATCAGTTTGACCGGCAGCAGGAGGAGATTCGGCGGCAGCGCGCGATTATTGCGCGGTTCCGGCAGTTTAACCGTGAAAAATCCATCCGTGCGGCGGAGAGCCGTGAAAAGGCCCTTGCCCGCATGGAATTGATCGATGCGCCTCAGCAGCATGAGGATATGCGTCTGCATTTTGCGTGCAGCCGCGTCTCCGGCGGCGATGTGTTTTCCATCAGGAATTTATCCAAAAGCTTTGGGCAAAAAACGCTGTTTCAAAATTTTAATGCGGATATCCGGCAGGGACAGAAGATTGTAATTCTCGGCCCTAACGGCGCGGGCAAAACAACGCTGTTAAGCATGCTTTTAGGCCTGCAGGCGCCGGAGACGGGAGAAATTCTGCGGGGAGTAAACGTTGATATCGGCTATTATGAGCAGGGCCAGAAGTCCTTTATGGGCGAGGAGACCGTTATGGACATGGTCTGGGCGGGAAACCGCAGGCTGACGCAGACCCAGGTGCGTTCCCGCTGCGCGGCCATGCTGTTCTTCGGCGAGGATGTCTTTAAGCCCGGCAGGGTGCTTTCCGGCGGAGAACGGGCCCGCTGCGCCCTGTGCCGGCTTTCGGTTTCCGGCAGCAACACGCTGCTGCTGGATGAGCCCACCAACCATTTGGATATGGATTCCCGCGAGGTTCTGGAGGATGCCCTGGAGCGGTTTGACGGTACCCTGATCGCTGTGTCCCACGACCGGTATTTTATCAACCGGATCGCCGATACGATCTGGGTGGTAAAGGACGGCCGGATAGAGGTGTTCTCCGGCAGCTATGACGACTATCTTGCCGGCATCCGGAGCCGGGAGGCCGAAAGTTTGGAGACGGTAAATAAAACCCGGGCCGCCAAAGAACGCAGCAGGGAGCGCGCGGACCGGGAGGAGGAAAAGCGCAGAAGGAGCAGAGCCCGGGAGCTGGAAAAGGAGATTGCGCTCCTGGAGACCCGGAGGACGGAACTGGAAGCGCTGTTTGCCTCGGCGGAGATCTATGAACAGCCGCAAAGGCTTCTGGAGGCGCAGAAGGAATATCGCGCGGCCGAGGAAAAGCTGGATAAAGCGATGGAGGAATGGATGGAGCTAAACCCATGATAGAAAAACTGACGGGAAGCGCTTTGCGGGGCATATTGGAGGACTGCGGCTTTGCGTTTTCCAAATCCCTGGGGCAGAATTTTTTGGCGGATGAAAGAATTTTAAATAAAATTGCCGACGACGCGCTGCTTTTCCCGGAGCAGACGGTGCTGGAGATCGGCACCGGGGCCGGAACGCTGACGCGCATGTTGGCCGGCCGGGTGAAAAAAGTGGTTTCCGTAGAGGTGGACGCCGCGCTACTACCGGTACACCGCGTTACGCTGGAGGGCTTTGAAAATATCAAGGTCATTCATGCCGATTTTTTGAAGCTGGATGTCAATCGGCTGTTTGCAGAAGAGCTGGAAGAGAATTTTGCGGTGGCAGCGAATCTGCCCTATTATATCACTACGCCGATTATCATGCGGCTGCTGGAAAGCGGCGTGCCCTTTAAAAGTATGACGGTGCTGGTGCAGCGGGAGGTTGCCCAGCGCATGGCGGCAAAGGAAAATACGCCCGAATACGGAGCGCTCAGCTGTGCGGTGCAGTATTATACAAACGCGGTTCTGTGTTCAAAAATTCCGGCCTCGTGCTTTTATCCGGCGCCGAAGGTCTCCTCACAGGTGATTCGGCTGGAAAAATTAAAGCAGCCGCCGGTTAAGGTGCAGAGCGAGCAGCTGCTCTTTCGTGTAATTCGCGCGGCTTTTGCCATGCGGCGGAAGACATTGGCCAACAATTTGATGGCGGCGTTTTCTCTTACCCGGGGGCAGGCCGAGAATGTTCTGCAGCAGTGCGGCTTAAAGCCGGATGTCCGCGGCGAGGCGTTGGGACTGCCGCAGCTGGGCGCCGTGTCCGACGCGCTGATTTCCCTTGTGCCGGCGTGCGCGGAGTAGCTGCGGAAAAATTTTTCGGCATATAGTAATTTGTGTTTGCATGATAAAAAAGACGTGAATACTTGAAAGGGTAAAATAAAAAACAGGAGGATTACTGCAATGGAGGAGAATCAGCAGGTAAAAGAATGGAAGAAAAAGCTGTTTTATCAGCCTGAGCACGGACGGAAGGCTGTCAGCGAAGAGGAGCTTGCCGCGGCGGACCGCTTTTGCGAGGGATATAAGGCGTATCTGAACCGGGCAAAAACCGAGCGGGAGGCCGTAAAGGAAGCGATAAGGCTGGCGGAAGCCGCGGGGTTTAAGCCGTTTGAAAAAAACGCGTCGTATCAATGCGGCGATCGGTGCTATGTTAATAACCGTGGAAAATCGGCCGCGTTTATCGTGTTCGGAAAGCAGGATGCCTCCTGCGGAATGCAGATCGGCGCGGCGCATATCGATTCGCCGCGGCTGGATCTTAAGCCGAATCCGCTGTATGAGGAGCTGGAGCTGGCACTTCTGAAAACGCACTATTACGGCGGCATCCGCAAATATCAGTGGACGGTAATGCCCCTGGCGCTGCACGGCGTCTTTGCCAAAAAGGACGGCAGCGTTGTAGAGGTAAGCATCGGCGAGAAGGAAGAGGAGCCCTGCTTTGTGATTAACGATCTTCTGCCGCATCTGGCGCAGGAGCAGAACAAGCGCACGCTTACCGAGGGCATTAAGGGCGAGGAACTCAATGTTTTGGTGGGCAGCCATCCGTTTAAAAGCGATGCGGGCAGCGAGCTGGTCAAGCTGAATATCCTTTCCATCTTGTTTGAAAAATACGGGGTTACCGAAAGCGATTTTCTCTCCGCGGAGCTGGAGCTTGTGCCGGCGTATCCGGCAAGGGATATCGGCTTTGACCGTTCAATGATCGGCGCCTACGGGCACGACGACCGGGTATGCGCATATCCTGCGCTGATGGCCTGTCTGGAGGCAAAGGAACCTGAAAAAACAATTATCTGTGTTTTGGCCGATAAGGAAGAAACCGGCTCGGACGGCAATACGGGCTTGAACTCACAGTTCCTTGCGTATGTGATTGCAGATATTGCGCGGATGCAGGGAGTGGAGCCGGACGACGCCAAGCGGGCCTCCCGCTGTCTTTCGGCGGACGTAAATGCGGCGGTGGATCCTACGTTTCAGGACGTTTCGGAAAAGCGCAACGCGTCGTTTTTAAACTATGGCGTGGTTATTACCAAATATACCGGCTCCCGCGGCAAGGGCGGCACCAGCGACGCTTCGGCCGAGTATATGGGACAGGTGCGCGCCATGCTGGATAGAGCCGGCGTGCTCTGGCAGATCGGGGAACTGGGAAAAGTGGATGCAGGCGGCGGCGGAACGGTGGCAAAGTATATTGCCAACCTTGGCATCGATGTGGTGGACGTCGGCGTGCCGGTGCTTTCCATGCACGCGCCGTTTGAAACCGTGGCCAAGCTGGACGTGTTCATGGCCTACCGCGCGATGCAGGCGTTTTTTGCATAAAACCGCGGCCTGATTCGTCGGAAAACGGAGATCAGGCCTTTTTTCAGGAAGGGTTTGACGGGCGCCTGACAATGGTAGTATAATGAAGAAAAAATAAACGGGGGGCGGATATCATGCAGCTTTTGGTCGTTACGTTAGATGATTCCGAGGAGTTTTTAAAAACACTTTCTCGGCTGAAGGAAGACGGGCTGAACGGGATTGTAATTCCCACCACCAGCCTGAAGCACGCGCTGATACATTCAGAGGTTGACGCCGCGCCGATTTTCGGCAGCATCAGCAAGCTGGTTACGCAGGATTATGAGTGCAACCATACGCTTTTGATGCTTGTGGATGAGGAAGAGCTTGAAGATGCCAAAAAAATTGTACGCGGCATTACCAAGGGCCTGCGGAAAAAAGGCGTTATGTTCGCTTTGCCCGTTTCTTTCTGGGAAGGACTGGATAACTGAATTACCATGGACAATACACTTTTAAGCATCTTCTTTATTCTGGCCGCGGGCCTGCTTCTTTCGCGCGTGGTAAAGCTGGTGAATTTGCCCAATGTTACCGGGTATTTATTTGCCGGCCTGCTGATCGGGCCCTTTGTGGGGCGTTTGGTAACCAAAGAAACGCTGGATTCTTTTGGCGTTATCACCAATGTGGCGCTGGGCTTTGTGGCGTTTTCCATCGGCGGCGAGTTCAAGCTGCAGCATATTAAGCAGATCGGCGCCAGAGCCATCTGCATTACGTTTTTTGAGGCGGTAGGCGCCGTTGTTATGGTAATGCTGGGGCTTACGCTGGTGCATTTCCTTGTTGGCGGCGAGGCGGCTCCCACGCCGCTTATCCTGGTGCTGGGCGCTATTGCGGCGGCCACGGCGCCGGCGGCAACCCTGATGGTTGTGCGGCAGTATAAGGCCAGGGGACCCGTTACCGACGCGCTGCTGCCTGTGGTGGCGCTGGACGATGCGATCGGTCTGATGATTTTTGCCGTGTGTATTGCCCTGGCCAAGGTGTTTGCCAAGGATGCCTCTGCCGTTACCTTTTATTCGGTGGCGGCGGTGCCTCTGCTGGAAATTCTGATTTCCCTGGCTCTGGGCGGTGTCATCGGCGCGGCGCTCTCCCTTTGCATGAGATTTTTTAAATCGCGCGCCAACCGCCTTTCACTGATGCTGGCCGCGGTGCTGCTGGGAATTGCTCTTACGGAGCTTATCAGCAGCTGGCTGCCGCTGTCGTCTCTTTTGGTATGTATGATGATCGGCGCGGTGTTTGCCAATATGCGGCAGGATTCCGTTCAGATCCTTGAGGGGATCGAGCGCTGGACGCCGCCGCTGTTTATGATGTTTTTTGTGATTTCCGGCGCAACCCTTCAGCTGGACATGCTGCCCCAGGTGGGAATTGTGGGCGTGGTGTACATCGTGTTTCGGGCAATAGGCAAATATATTGGCGCGCGTATCGGCGCTGCGGCGGTAAAAGCGCAGGAAAATATCCGCAGGTATCTCGGCCTGGCGCTGGTGCCGCAGGCGGGCGTGGCCATCGGTATGGCGGTATCGGTGGCGGCCGATCCGCAGATGGCGCCCTATGCGGACAGGATTGTTACCGTGGTGCTGTGCGCTACGCTGGTGTATGAGCTGATAGGTCCTGTGCTGACAAAGATCGCTTTGACCCGCGCGGGGGAAATTGAAAAAAAGAAAAAAGATATTGCTGAAAAAACAGCGTAAAGGATAGAGAACATATGGATTTTAAAAAAGAACTGGCCGGGCTGATTGCGCAGAATGCGGGCATCACGCCCGAGGAATGTATGGAGTATATGGAGATTCCGCCCCAGAAGGAAATGGGGGATTTTGCCTTCCCCTGCTTTAAGCTGGCAAAAATTCTGCGCAAGGCGCCGCCGGTCATTGCCGGGGAGCTGAAGGAAACGCTTTCGCTTCCGGCGTTTGTTTCCGATTGCCGCGTGCAGGGGGGATATCTGAATTTCTTTATAGATCCGGCCCGGAGAGCCGAGGCTGTGCTGCGGGAAATTGACGCTGCGGGAGAGGCTTACGGCGCTTCTGATGCGGGACGGGGGAAGACGGTATGTATGGATTATTCCTCCATCAACATTGCCAAGCGCTGTCATATCGGTCATTTGACGACTACGGTGCTGGGAAATTCCCTGGCCAAGATCTATCGCTTTTTAGGGTATCAGGTGGTTTCTATCAACCATCTGGGCGATTGGGGTACCCAGTTCGGCAAGCTGCTTTGCGCTTTTTTCTACTGGGGCGACAGGACGGAAATTGAGCGGAAGGGCGTTGATGCACTGATTGCGCTCTATGTCCGCTTTGAGAAGGAAGCCGATGAAGCCATGCAGGAGGAAGCCCGGGCCTGGTTTAAAAAGATAGAGGATGACGATCCTGAAGCGCTGAAGCTGTTCTCCTGGTTTAAGGAGATCACGTTAAAGGATGTAGCCCGCATTTATGAAATGCTGGACGTTCATTTTGATTCTTATGCCGGCGAGAGCTTTTATAAGGATAAATGCGACGCGGTAATCCAGGAGCTGCGCGAGAAAAAACTGCTGGAGTTTTCCGAGGGCGCCTATGTGGTGAAGCTGGATGAATTTGATATGCCGCCGTGTATTCTGTTAAAATCCGACGGCGCGTCCATCTATGCTACGCGGGATATGGCCGCGGCGTTTTACCGCAAAAAGACGTATAACTTTGATAAATGCCTGTATATTGTAGCTTACCAGCAGAATCTTCATTTTAAACAGGTGTTTAAGGTGATTGAGCTTATGGGATATCCCTGGGCCAAAGACTTGGTTCACGTACCCTTTGGCATGGTCAGCTTTGAGGGGGAGACCCTTTCCACGCGCAAGGGGCATGTGGTATATTTAGACGAGGTACTGGAGCGCGCCTGTGAAAAAGCGCTGGATATTATCGATGAAAAAAATCCCGGCCTCCCTGATAAGCAGAAGGTAGCGCGGCAGGTGGGGATCGGCGCGGTGGTGTTCTATGATTTGTTTTCCAGCAGGATTAAGGATGTGGACTTCTGGTGGGACAGAGCCCTGAATTTTGAGGGAGAGACGGGGCCGTACGTACAGTATGCGCATACGCGGTGCTGTTCGGTTATGGCTAAGGCGCCGGCCTGCCAGGTGCAGAAGGCGGATTTTTCCGCCCTGAAGGACGAGGCCTCCAGAGAGCTGATTGCAAAATTGGAATCGTTTCCCGCGGTTGTGGCCGAAGCGGCCGAAAAGTACGAGCCTTCGGTTATTACCCGCTACAGCGCGGCATTGGCGCAGTGCTATAATAAATTCTATTTTGAAAACCGGATTCTCAGCGAAGCAGAGCCCGTGCTGCAGGCACGGCTGCTGGTGACGAAATGTACGCGGGATGTTTTGAAAACCGCGCTCGGTCTTTTGGGAATTGCCGCGCCGGAGAAAATGTAACGGCAAAAAAATACGTCCGTATTTCTGCCTGCAGGCAGGAATACGAACGTTGCGGTTGGGCAGCGATAAATTTTATCGCTGCTTTTCTTTTTGGTGCTGCCGCAGCGTGATAAGATCAATACATTTTACCGGGCATGCCTCATGGCATTTTCCGCAGCCGATGCATTTGGTATAGTCCACACGCGCTACGTTGTTTTCCACCGTAACGGCACCGTGTTCGCAGGCTTTTACGCAGCGCATGCAGCCGAGACAGCCCGTTTTGCATTGCTTGCGTGTACTGGCGCCTTTATCCCGGTTTTTGCAAAGCACCGCCGCCTGGGGGGTGTTTAAGGGCAGCAGGGTAATCAGCCCCTTGGGGCAGGCGGCAATACATTTTTTACATGCCCGGCATTTTTCGGGGTTCACTCTGGCCACGCCGCCGCAGATAAAAATAGCCTCGTAGGGGCAGGCGGCAAGGCAGTCGCCAAATCCCAGGCAGCCGTATACGCAAGCCTTCTGCCCGCCGAAGAGCTGCGCGGCCGTTTTGCAGGAGGGAATGCCGCTGTAGTGCAGCTTGTATTCGGCGCTTGCCCGGTCGCCCTGGCACAGGACGACGGCGGCCATGGGAATAATCTTTCCGGCGTCTTTTCCTAATAGCCTGCCGATTTCTTCCGCTGCCGCCGCGCCGCCGGGCGCGCAGAGCGAAAGCTCCTTTGTTTTACCCTCGGCCAGCGCGGCGGCGTATCCGTCGCAGCCGGAAAAACCGCAGGCGCCGCAGTTGGCACCGGGCAGGCAGGCGCGGATGGCTTCCGCCTTTTCGTTCCCGGGCACGGCAAAAAAGAGGGAGGCCACCGCCAAGCCCAGTCCGGTGATCAGTCCGATGGCGGCTACCAGCAGTACGGCAAAGAGAATTTCATTCATAGCCCTTCCTCCTTATCCCAACAGGTTTTCAATAATGCCGGAAAAACCCGTAAAGGAAACCGACACCAGTGATGCGGCAATCAGCGTGATGGGCAGCCCCTGCAGGAATTTGGGAATCTCACAGGTTTCTAATTTTCCGCGCACGCCGGCGAACATGACCATGGCCAGCATAAAACCAAGGCCCGCGCCTACCGAGGAGAACATGGCCTCGGCAAAGGTATAGCCCTCTTGTACGTTTAAAAGCACTACGCCTAAAACCGCGCAGTTGGTGGTAATCAGCGGCAGATAGATGCCCAGGGCGTTATAGAGCGGCGGCATGTATTTTTTCAGCAGAATTTCCACCAGCTGCACCAGCGCGGCAATTACTAAGATAAATACGATGGTTTGCAGATAGGCGTAAGTTTGACCTAAAAGATATTCGTTGATGGGCCAGCACACGGCCGTGGAAAAGGCCATAACGAAGAGCACCGCCGCGCTCATCCCCAGCGCGGTGTGCAGCTTTTTGGAAACGCCCAGAAAGGGACAGATGCCTAAAAACTGCGAGAGCACAAAGTTTTTTGTTAAAATTGCCGTAAGCAATATGGAGAATAACGCCGTCATTTTTCCGCCTCCGCCGTATCGTTTTGACGCTGCGCGCAGCTGCCGTTCATCGGACAGCCGCTGCAGCCGGTAAATTCTGCTTTTTTATGCCCTTTCTTTTCAGCCAGCGCATTGACGCAGGCCATTAAAAGACCGAACACGAAAAAACCGCCGGGAGGCAGAATGAAAATCAACAGGGGATTCTGGGCCAGGAACGGAAGCTGGAATTTCAAACCGGCCGCATAAGAGGTGAGGTCGATGCCGCCGGTACCCAAAAGCTCCCGAACCAGCCCCATGCACATCAGCGCCGCGGTAAAGCCGATGCCCATGCCCAGGCCGTCGGCCGCGCTGGCTAAAACCGGATTTTTGCCGGCAAAGGCTTCGGCCCGGCCTAAAATGATGCAGTTGACCACAATCAGCGGCAGATACACGCCCAGCTGGGCGTCCAGCGCTGGCACATAGGCCTTTACCAGCATCTGTACAATGGTTACAAACGAGGCGATAATGACGATATACGCCGGAATGCGCACTTTGGACGGAATGACCTTGCGCAGGGCGGAGATTACGGTGTTGGAACACAGCAGCACCAGTGTTGCCGCCAGCCCCATGCCGATGGCGCTGGAGAGCGAGGTGGTTACCGCCAGGGTGGGACAGGTGCCCAAAACCAGCCGCAGCACGGGGTTTTCGGCCACTAAGCCCTTGGTAAATTCTTTTTTTAAACTTTTCATTTGGGACCTCCCTGCAACAGCATAAATGCAAGCGAAGCGTAGTTTACACATTCTATTACGGCTTTGGATGTATACGTAGCGCTGGTTACGCCGGTAATCGTGCTGCCGCTTCCGCCGGATTTGGCCCAGGTAAACGGCGCGCTCTGGCCGGAAAAGAGGTTCAAAAATTCATCTTTTCCTGCATTTTGCCCCAGTCCCGGCGTTTCGTCATCCATGGCGAGAATCAGAACCCGCACCACCGTGCCGGAGGTATCGATGCCCGTCATAACCGAAACCGGGCCGCCGTAGCCTTTGGCGGAAGACGTGAATACATAGCCGATTATCTCCTGGCTTTCATTTAAAGCGGTAGAATATTGCACCACTTCGGTCTCCGCAATTATTATAGAATTTTCGTCGGAAAAAGAAGCGGCCGCGGCAAAAATCAGTTTTTTGTTCTCTTCTTTTTGCGTCTGCTGCGCCTGCTGAATTTTTTCCTTGGTAATGGCGTTGGTAGAGGCCAACAGCAGCGAGGATATAACACAGATCAGAAAAAGGGCGAAGGTGGGAAGCAGTATTTCCTTTACATTTTGTTTTTTCATACGGCCTCCTTTTGTTTTTTTGTACCAAAGGGACGGGAAAGCGTGGCCCGGTCGATAAAGGGCACGAGAATATTCATAAAGATAATGGCGTACGATACGCCCTCCGGCATGGCGCCGTACAGGCGGATGGCCGCCGTCACCAGCCCGCAGCCCACGGCAAACACGGCGCGGCCCCTGTTGTTGATGGGCGAGGTCACATAGTCCGTCGCCATAAAGAACGCGCCTAAAATAAGCCCGCCGCTGAGCAGCTGGTACAGGGTAAAGGTAAAATCAAAATGGCTGTAAAGAAGCGTGAACAGCCCTACGGTGCCGATATAGCACAGGGGAATAACCGGGGAGATGACCCGGCGCACAATCAGATACAGGCCGCCGGCTAAAAGCGCCAGCGAGCAGATTTCGCCCAGGCAGCCGATTTGATTGCCCAGCCACAGGCTGGCGGCGTCCAAATGTGTAGCGGAGCCTTCAAACCCCTCCTGCATCTGTATCAGCGGCGTGGCGGCGGTAGAGGCATCGGGGATGATCATGTAAGGTGAAAGATGACCGTAGCCGCAGGACCAGTAGCCGGCGGGGTAGGTCCACGTCGTCATGGCTACGGGAAAGCAGAGCATCAGGATGATTCTGGCCGTCAGGGCGGGGTTTATAAAGTTCTGTCCCAGGCCGCCGAAGCATTGCTTTACCACGACGATGGCCATTACGCTGCCCAGGGCGCCCATCCACAGCGGCAGCTCCGGCGGCAGGCAGAAGGCCAAAAGCAGCCCGGTGACAACGGCGCTTAAATCGCCGATGGTATTGGAGCGCTTCATAATCAGGCGGGAAAGGAATTCCGCCGCCACGGCCGAAGCGACGCATACCGCGCAGAGCAGCAGCGCGCGCATGCCGAAGCGAATGCCGGCCATTACCAGCGCGGGCGTCAGGGCGATCAGTACGTCCAGCATAATTTTCTGGGTAGTGATTTTGCTGTGCGCGTGCGGAGACGCGCTGACGGTAAGCTTTTGTGCCATTATTTTTTCTCCTCCCTTACTATCTGTTTGGCAAGGCGCAGATACTGCACCAGGGGCTGGCCCGCGGGGCAGGAATAGGCGCAGCAGCCGCATTCCATACATACCGGCGCGCCTAATTTTTTCAGTGCGCCCGCATCTCTCTGCAGGGCGGCGTTTTTGATAAACGTCGGGGTCAGGCTCATCGGGCAGGCCGCGGCGCAGCGCCCGCAGTTTATACAGGCGGTTTCTTTTGGGGCATGGCTTTCGCAAAAGGCCAAAAGCGCGTTGTTCTGCTTGCAGAGCGGGGCGTCCAGATCATAGATGGAAACGCCCATCATCGGCCCACCGAAGATGATTTTCTGGGGCTCGGCTGAAAATCCGCCGCAGAAATCGATGATATCACGCAGCCGCGTGCCGATGGGAACCCGCAGATTGCGGGGGGTATGAATGGCGGTGCCGTCCACGGTGAGCGAGCGGCTTACAAGGGGCTTTCCGGTTTTTAAATACCGGGCGATGAAGGCCACCGTGGCGATGTTCATTACAATACAGCCCACGTCCGCGGGAAGCTTTCCCGGCGGGACCTTTCTGCCTGTGGCCGAGCGGACGATCATTTTTTCCGCGCCCTGGGGATACCGGGAACGCAGCGCCATCAGCTTTACGGTATCGCCGATTTCATTATCCTTATCGGCAATGGCCTTTAAAACGCGCAGTGCCTCAGGCTTGTTGTCCTCCACGGCAATGATAACCTGCTTTACGCCCAGCAGCTCGCTGAGCGCATATACGCCCGAGAGCACGTCCCAGGAGTTATCCAGTGCCTCGCGGTAGTCCACGGTGATGTAGGGCTCGCATTCGGCGGCGTTTACAATCAGGGTATCTACCGTTTTATCGCTTGGTACGTTCAGCTTTACGTGGGTGGGAAAGCCCGCGCCGCCCAGACCGACGGCGCCGGAGGCGCGTACCGCGGCAAAGAGATCTTCTCTGGTTTTTATTTCAGGCGGGGCAAGCCCCTCCCAAAGCGCCATTTCGCCGTCGGATTCAATCGTAACGCCGGTGCAGACCATGCCGTTGGCCAGGCGAACGTCGCCCACGGCGCTTACCGTTCCGGAGATGGAGGCGTGCACGGGCGCGCTCATGAATTTTTCGGTATCGCCGATTTTCTGGCCGACCTTTACTTTGTCTCCTTTTTTTACGAGGGGTTCGCAGGGGGCGCCGATGCTTTGCGCCATGGGCAGCACCACGCGCTCCGGCGCGGGCATCCGCACGGCGGGCATTTCGGCCGTGTTCTTATGGTACGGTACATGAATGCCGCCCCGGCCGTGTGCCGCTGCGGAAAGAATTCCACCGGGCAGTTTCAATTTCTATCACCTCTTGTATGGTTTTTAACTTTTGCTGAATTATCTTTTTGCAGTGCGCGCTGCAGGACGGGCAGTAAAATCTTTAATACAATTCCGGTCACGTTGCCGAACAATACTGCGCATAGAATCAGCACGGGTGCGTAATACAGCAGTGCGGGCGTACCCGTCAGCAGACAGGCGGCGGCAAGCTGTGCGGCGTTGTGCGTCAGCGCGCCGAGGATGCCTATGCCGATATAGGAAAACGGACAGCGCCCGGCTTTCAAGCACAGCACGATTACGGCCGCCGAAAGCAGGCCGCCCGCGGCGCTGAGCAGAAAGGCCGTTGCGCCGCGGCTGAAAAGGGCAAACAGGGATTTGATGATGGTAATGTACAGGGCGCCGCCCCAGCCCCAGCAGGCCGCTGAGGCCATGGTTATGATATTGGCAAGGCCAGGCTTTGCTCCCGGCGGCAGGAAGGGCAGCTCAAAACAGTTTTCCAAAAAGGAAACTGCCAGCGCCAGGGCTCCCATTATACCCCACAGGGTGATTTTTTTTGTATGCATCATTTTAACCTGTTACCGCGTCGGGCGCGCTTTTTTGGCTTTTGAGCGTTACCACGGTTTTTGCCGGCACGCACGCCATACTTTCGCCGGCTTTGCTCAGCCAGCCGTATTTTATGCACAGACGATCCTCACAGCGCGCCTGTATAAAACAGATTCTGCCCGGCTCTACGGAAAGAACGGTTTCTCCCGACTCTAAAAAATAAGGCTCCGTTACGCGGCTTAAATTGATTTCCTCTGTCATTTGGCCGTTTTGATACACGGTAGCGATCACTTCGCCGTTTTGCCGTGAAAAAAGCAGGAAAACGAGCACGGCAATCAACAGAGCGCCGATCAGAAAAACGTCGGCGGGCTTTGCGTGCTTCATGGCAGTTCTCCCATCTTCAGGTGCGCGGCCGTCAGCGTAAAGGCTTCGCGCAGACCGTCGGTTACGCAGACGGTACCCTCCCGGGTAATGAAAATTCCCTGGGCGTCAAACTGTTTCAGCAGCCGCACGCCTTCGGAAAGCCCCAGCACAAAGCAGGCGGTGGAGAGCGCGTCGCTCAGGGCGCCGCTGTCCTTTGTGACAACGGTAACCGAGGTCAGGCCGGATTGCGCGGGATAGCCGGTTTTCGGATCAAGGATATGATGATAGCGCACACCGTCCTGTTCAAAAAAACGCTCATAGTCGCCGGAGGTGGAAATAAACCCCTCCTGCAGGGAAAGCATTCCTGCAAAATCGGCCTGCGTGCCGAAAGGATCCCGCACGGCAACGGTAAAGCCCGCGCCGGAGGGCGCGCTTTTTCCGTACAGCAGAATACTGCCGCCCACGGAGATTACTGCGCCGGGGATATCGGTTTTCTTTAAATAAGCCAGCGCCGCGTCGCAGGCATAGCCCTTTCCTACGGCCCCGAAATCGGCTTTTTGGCCCTTTTCTATCGTGAGCGTGCCGCCGTCGGTTTTGATCTCGGCGCCGTTTACACAAGAGAGCGCCGCCGAAATTTCGTCTGCCCCCGGGATGCGGGCCTGTTCGGTGCCGATGCCCCAAAGGGCGGAAACAGGATAGACGGTACAGTCAAACGCGCCGCCGGAGGCCTCGTATACCTCCCGGCATACTGCTGCCTGGCTTAAAAGAATGGTATTCTGCGTGCTGCCGGTTGTATTGAGCAGGGAAAGCGCGGAATCCGGCAGGGTAAGCGAGGAGGCCTGTTCAATCTGATCAAAAATCTGATAGAGCGCTGTAAAGTGCGCAGAATCGGAAGACCTGAACAATTTGACGGAAATCATGGTTCCCATTGCCGCAATGCTGCTGGAGGATGCGGGGTATCCGGAGAAAAAAGAATAAAACAAAACGCCGCCGATCACAGTACAAAGGCACAGTACGGCGGTCAGAATATAAACTTTTTTTTGTTTTTGCTTAGTAATAGAAAACACCACCGCAAAAAATGACTTTTTATTATTATACTGTAGAATCTTTTATTTTTCAAGAAGTTTTTATCCAATGTAACGGAAAAAAGACGGGCTCGCTGAGATTTTATGTGCGGTTGACGGACGCTGAAACAGCGTGTATAATAGGAAAAGATTTCAGGTGAGGGAATGGAAATATGAGGATTGCAACAGACGAAAGACCGTTCCGGCAGACCTGTGCGCATTGCGGGGGTGAGCTGGTTTTTTCTCCTGAAAAAGCGGCGCTTGCATGCCAAAGCTGCGGCAGCTTGTTTTTGATAGACGGTAATCCGCGTCCGGCGGAGGAAACGGCGTTTGAGCGTTCCCGGGCCAAGACGAATTGGGGAATCCATACCAAGCAGCTGACCTGCGTTTCCTGTGGCGGGCAGAGAGTTGAAAATGAGCTGCAGCTTGCGGGAAGGTGTCCGTACTGCGGCTCGCATTATGTGCTGGAAAGCTCTGCGGACGATCTCCTGCCGCCGGACGGAGTGGTGCCGTTTTCGGTTTCCCGGCAGCAGGCGCAGGAAAAGCTGAAATGCTGGCTCGGCAAAAAGCCGCTGGTGCCGGCGCGCTTGCGGAAAATGGATTTTACGCAAAAAATTGCCGGCAGCTATATTCCCTGCTGGACGTTTGACGCCCGGACAGTTACCGGCTACAGGGGACGCTATGGCGTTTACCGTGGCGGAAAACTGGTATGGAGTCCCTGTGCCGGCACGTATACGGCTTTTGTAAATGACGCTCTGGCCGATGCTGGAAAGTCCCGCGGGAGGGAGCTGAACCGGCTGATAGAGGAAATCCGGCCCTTTGAAACAGAACAGAATCTGCAATATGATGCCCGATATCTGTTGGGCTTTTCGGCTCAGAGGTATCAGCGGGGGCTTGCGGACAGCTGGCTCAGAACAAAAAATGTTCTTGACGGGGAGCTGGCCCGGAGAACAAAACAGAATATTCGGGAAAAACACGGCGCCTCGGCGGTTCAGATTGATACGGTTACGGCGTATCAGGAGGTAACGTATAAATATCTGCTGCTTCCGGTATGGATACTGGGTTTTTCCTATATGGGTAGCCTTTATCATGTTGCGGTAAACGGGCAGACCGGGAAGATTGCCGGAAGAGCGCCTGCGGCGGCCGGAAAAATAGGCATCATCGCTGCAGCCGTGCTGTTGCTTCTTCTATTGCTTTTTTTTAGTATTTAATATGGGGAGAGAAAGAAATGATACTTGTTTGCGGCGGTGGTCCCGCGGGGACCATGGCGGCCATTGCGGCGGCCAGAAGCGGCGCCGAGGTGCTGCTGGCGGAAAAAAACGGCTGTCTCGGCGGTACGCTGACGGCCGGTCTAGTGGGAATTACGCTTGATCATCAGAATAAAAGGACAGGGCTGATCCGGGAGTTTATGGATGCGCTGGAAAAAGAAACAGCCGCCTCCGGCGCGCCGGTATATGAGGCGCAGAAATATATTTTGGAGCAGATGTGCGTTTCGGCGGGCGTTTCGCTTTTGTACCATGCGTCCGTAATCGGAGTAAAGACGGAAGGCCGCCGGATTGTTTCGGTTTCGGTATCGTCCAAAAGCGGCATAGAGACGTTTGCGCCCGAGATAGTGATAGACGCTACCGGCGACGGCGACATTGCTTATATGGCCGGCTGCGGCTATACCGAGGGCAACGATGAGGGCGCTATGCAGCCCATGAGCATGGTGGCGGTGATTGCCGGCGTGAAGGAGGAAGAAATCCGGCCCTATATCGCCTATCCCGATCAGCCGTTCTGGGATTGCCGCAGGCGGTTTCTGGGCTTGCTGCGGGAGCTCGGCGCGGAGCCTTCCATGGGCTGCCCGAATATTTGTAAAATAAACGACAGCCTGTTTTATTTAAGCATAAACCATGAATACGGCTACCGTTTTGACAGCGCGGCGGATATTACCGCGGCTACGGTGGAGGCAAGAAAAGAGATTTATGAAACCGTAAAGGCGCTGCGGCAGTATGGCCGCGGCTTTGAAAATATCACTTTGGCCTGTACGCCGGAGATGCTCGGCGTGCGCGAGGGCCGGCGGATCAAGGGCCTTTATACCGTTACGCTGGAGGATATGCTGCAGGGAAGAAAGCATGAGGACGCGGTGTGCACCGTTACCTATTGGGTGGATATTCATGCGCTTTCCAAGGGCAGCAACAAGAGCTTTACCGGCGGTGAGATTGCGGTAAAGCCCTATGACATTCCCCTGCGGGCGCTGATTCCCCTGGACTGCGATAATCTGCTGCTGGCCGGAAGAAGCCTGAGCGGTGACTTTTTTGCCCATGCCTCCTATCGGGTGGTGGGAAATATGGCCTGCGTGGGTGAGGCCGCCGGGAAAGCAGCCGCGCGTTGCATTAGAGAACAAAAAGATATAAAGGAGCTTTTTTGACTGCCGCAGGCGGCAAAATACAGAATACAGTAAAAAATGAATAGATTGATACAAACTATAAAAAGCAGTTATGACCATACCATATTGGCAGCGTATATTGCCTATATTACCCAGGCGATTCTCAATAATTTTTCACCGCTGCTGTTTGTAACTTTTTCGGTGATCTATGGTATCAGTGTAGAAAAGATCGCGCTGATTGTCAGCTTTAATTTTGGCATTCAGCTGCTGGTAGATTTGCTCGCATCTAAGTTCCTGGATAAGATTGGTTATCGGAGGGCAGTGGTAGCGGCGCATATATTAGCTGCGTTGGGACTGGTGGGCCTTATGGTGTTCCCTCTGCTTTTTCCACCCTATATCGGTTTGCTTGCCGCTACCTTTCTTTCCGCCTGCGGCGGCGGCCTGATTGAGGTAATCGTCAGTCCGTTGGTGGAGGCGTGCCCCTCAACGGGGAGGAAAGAAGCCGCCATGAGCCTTCTGCATTCGTTCTATTGCTGGGGGCAGGTTTTTACGGTATTGGTCTCTACCGTTTTCTTTGTGCTGTTTGATATTTCCTCCTGGCGGATTCTGGCCTGTCTGTGGGCGGTGATTCCCGCGGTCAACGCGGTATATTTCTGCTTTGTGCCTATCTGCACGCTTGCCGGGGAGGGCGCCAGCCTGAAGCCGCTGCAGCTTTTTCAAAAGAAGCTGTTCTGGGTGCTGCTGGTTTTGATGGTCTGCGCCGGCGCGTGCGAGCTTTCCATCAGTCAATGGGCCTCCGCTTTTGCGGAAAAGGGCCTGAATGTCAATAAAACCGTCGGCGATCTTGCCGGCCCCTGCGCCTTTGCGGTACTCATGGGCACTACCCGGGCGCTCTATGCCAAATTCAGCAATAAAATAGCGCTGGAGCGGATTATGCTCTACAGCGGTGTTCTGGGCGTGGCCAGTTATCTTACCGCGTCGCTGGCGCCCTGGCCAGGACTCAGCCTTTTGGGCTGCGCGCTCTGCGGCGTTTCGGTGGGCGTGCTGTGGCCGGGAACCTTTTCCCTGGCGGCGAAGGGAATTCCCGGCGGCGGTACGGCGATGTTTGCGCTTCTGGCTTTGGGAGGCGACGTCGGCTGTACCATCGGTCCGGCGTTGGTGGGGCAGGTTTCCGAGGCTCTGGGCGAAAATTTAAAAGCCGGCGTGCTGGCCGGCACGGTGTTTCCGGTATTGTTGATCCTGTTTGTGCTGGTCTATATGCGAATGCAAAAGAAAAAATAATAGACAGCAACGCTATAAACGTCCATACAAGGTTTGTATTGTATGGGCGTTTTTTATAGGCTATTTAAAAGATTTTGTTCTGTTCTTCAATCGTTTTTTAGCTTCTTCTATAGTTTCACCGTCTTTTGTAAGATAGTGGTCAATGAATGCATCTTCAATTTTTTGGTATCCGCTGACAACGGTACCTTCTATCTTTTCAAAAATATCGATACTTTTTTCCGCAATTTCTTTGTTTGCCTTTATAAGCTTTGATTTTGCCATATTTCGTTCTCCTTTTTCTGTTCCCTTTACCGTCATGGAAATTCCCAGTAGTAATATAAAAAGGCAGACGGCTGCGCCCGTTAATATATCCATCAGCTGCCTTGTTTCTTTTGGCATAGATCCGAACGAAACAAGCATGGATCGCTGTAAAGTTAGGATTGATGCCGCTGCTTCAGCGTAGCTGATATGGCGGATTACTGCAAGCAGCGGCGAAGGACTGCCCTGTTGTTTTATAGCACTGATAATGGTTCTCGTCATTTTGTAAAAAGTATAGGTGGCGATTGTTATCATAATGATGGTATCATATTTTATCGCGATATTTTGTGATAAACTGATATAAATAACCATTGTTAGTACAAAACTGAGCGGGATTAATAGAATGCCGGATAATTTCATTACAAAATATTCTGTACTAACTAAAACTTTGGGATAGGCTCTGTAGGCGCATAAGACGGCAGAAAAGCGCATAATAGCCAAGATTGCGTAAAAAGCACACATGGCGATAAACCATAGGGACAGATTTATGATGCCGAGGATGCAGTGGTACAGCGCGTAGAATAGATCGAACGAAAATACGCTAATGGCTGATAAAATTATCCGGCAACGGGGATTGCGGGAAATTTCTTTCCCTATTTGGGTTTTTAAGAGCAATGATGCGGCTGTTTGTTTTGGGTTCACTCTTTAATTCCTTTGGTTAAAGGTATTAAAGAAAGCAGAATGACAAGTCCGGTAAGGCCGATGATGATTCCGGCGGCCATCTTGTTCCATACCATACAGCAGCACATGCCTATTCCTAAGGTCAGCGCGCCGAGAATTCCGATAAGGCTTGTAAGAATGATTTTTCCGGAAATTCGAATGGATTTTTTATGCGTCATTTTTCTCCATATGAGCAGTGTGGCTAAAGCCAGCAGAAGACCTGCGCTGCCAAGAAGGATTCCCGGCCGGAACATATTCCATTCCGGAATCAGCACCATGCACATTCCCAAGGCGAATAATACGCCGCTTATCGTTCCCAGAACCATTGCAATAAAATTGTTTTTTTTCATATATTTTCCTCCCTGCTTTTTTAATTGAATCAACTCTTGTTGTTTTAATCTGAATATAGTATAATTTCTTTCAAAAGAAAAAACAATCATCAATTTGCCAACAAGTGTTGAAATAAAGGAGAAATAGTATGAACACCCCGAATAATAAAAGAAAAAAGGAATCAATTGAGCGCATCGAAAAAGTTTTTATTGAATTACTTCAATCCAAAGAACTGAATCAAATTCGAGTATCGGAAATTTGCAAAAAAGCGGGATTGAACCGTACAACCTTTTATATGAATTATGCCGATGTTTATGCATTGGCTGATTCGATAAGAGACAAACTGGAAAATGGTTTATCTTTTTTATATAAGCAGGAAATTTCACAGGGCTTTAACAGCCATGATTATTTAAAGCTGTTTCGTCATATATATGAAAATCAAATATTTTATAAAACTTATTTTAAGTTGGGATATGATGATAATTATAAAATTCTGGCGTATGATATCAGCCTGGCACAGCAGCGTTTCCAAAATCGCTTTATAGAATATCATATGGAATTTTTTAAAGCGGGAATTACAAAGATTATAAAAATGTGGCTGCACAACGGCTGCAGAGAAGCCCCTGAGGATATGCTGGAAATTTTAAAAAGCGAATATCAAAAATAGGCGGCTGCTTTTATGTAAAACAGACGCTTTTTTGAGAAATTAGAATGTTGGCATTGTATAAACGGGCAACAGGGAACTTTTTTAAGGGACGTTTTGATGCTTTGATTTCCGGAATGCGTATCAGTGCGGAAAGAAATCCAAAAAAATACATTATCTTTTCTGATATTCAAGCATAGAAAAGAACTGTTCGGCCCAGTTGATGTCGTCTTTGTTTGGCGTCCATTCATCGCACATTGGACTGGGACGGCTTAAAAGCGTATATTTTGCGCTGCCCAGGCCGTGGTAGGGTAGAAAGCGCACGCTTTTGCAGTGCTTTAAGGAGGAGAACAGCTCAAACAGTGCGGTAAGGTGTTCCCTGTTTATATTTACGCCTTTTACTAAAATACAGCTGAGAATGGTGGGAATCCCCGCTTCATCCGCTGTTAGCAGATTGCGGATGATTTTTTTGTTGGAAACGCCGGTGTAGGCAATGTGTCTTTTTTCATCGGTATCCTTGATATCCCACAAAAACAGGTCCGTACATTCCCGCAGGGCGGGAATATATTCGGCGGCAAAGTAGCCGGAGGTATCCACGCAGGTGGAAAGTCCCGCGCGTTTGGCTGCGTTTAACAGTTCCAGGGTTCCTTCGGCCTGGAACAAAGGTTCTCCTCCGGAGACGGTCAGTCCGCCCGTCCGGCCGTAAAAGGGACGGTCCGACAGAACGCGGTTTAAAATTTGTTCGCAGGTATATACGGCGGAATCCTGCTTCAGCGCGCCGGCGGGGCAGCTTTCCGCGCAGAGTCCGCAGCGGATGCAGCGGGAACGGTCAAAGGTGTGTCCGTCGGTAAAGCTATGCGCTTTTTGGGCGCATATGCCGCAGGCGCCGCAGCCGATGCAGCGGGCGGGCGCATAAAACAGCTCCGCTGTCGCTTTTTGGGTTTCGGGGTTATGGCACCAGCGGCACCGCAGGGGACAGCCCTTTAGAAATACCGTGGTGCGCAGACCGGGGCCGTCGTTCATGCAGAAATGCTGAATCTGCGTTATGGCAAGCTTCATATGCTGCCCTCAGCGGTGCGCTCCATAATCATGTGCTGCCATTGGCTGTTCAGGGTTACAAAGCGGGCGTTCCAGCCGGAAACGCGCACGGACAGCGTCTGGTAGTCCTCCGGGTGCTCCTGCGCCGCCTTTAGAATATCGGCGTCCTGTACATCCGGCTGTAAAAAGAAGCCGCCAAGGGCAAGAAAGCCCTCCAGCAAACCGCAGACGGCCGCGATGCCCTCTTCTCCCCTGAAGCAGGCGGGCATCAGCTTTAAATCCAGCGCGCAGCCGCCGGAGATTTCCGTAAGATCCGGTTTGCAGAAGGAACGGATGACCGCCGTAGCGCCGTTGCCGTCGGTGCCGGGGGTGGGGGAAAAGTTGCCCGAAAGCAGAGCTCCTTTTTTCTTTCCGAACGGGGCGGCTTCACGTTGGGGCGCCCATTCGATCTGCCGGCCGAAGGTGCTGATGCCGGGCGGGGTCTGCAGGCCGGCAGGATTTTTCAGGTTTTTGCAGATGACGGCAAAATCATGCAGCAGCCGGCAGGCTAAAGCGTCGGCCTCGTCACTTCCGTTGCCGAAATAGCTGTAGCGGTTGAGCATATGCAGACGCAGCGGCTCGTTTCCCTCCCAGTTCTGCGCCAGAATACGGCACAGCTCCGGCAGGGTGATCCGCTTTTCTTCGTACACGGCTTTTTTTAAGGCGTACAGGCTGTTTATGATGTCAGTTGCGCCGCCGAGATGGGGCGAAAGCACGTTGTATTTCGGCCCGAAATCCGCATAGGCCCGGCCGCTTTCAATACAGCCCCGCTCAAAGAGGGCGGCAACGGAGTCCGCGCTGTGGCGGCAGACTTTTCCGCCGTAGGAGGAAACAAGCTTTTCCACCGCGGTTTTTAGATCCCTGATGTACGCATCGTACAATGCTTCAAAGGTAGGAAAGTTTGGCACGCGGCTGTAGCCGCCCAGCGTGTTTTGCTGCAGGATAAAAAGTCCGTCAAAGGGAATGTAGGTAAAGCAGGTATCGCCGGGAATCTGCACCTCCCAGCAGCCGTCGTTGGCAAAGCGGCGCGCGGTCTTTAACGGATAGCCTGAGGCGGTCAGCGCCCGGAGCACCGTCTCCTCGTTATAAAAGGCCAGAATGCCGCCGCCGTGGCGCAGAACCTCGGCACAGCGCTCCAGCAGTTGCCGCGGTGTGCGGGCGTTCAGCCGTACGGCAATGGGAAAGTCGCCGATGCCCAGCTCTTCGATAATATCCAGAACCAAATAGGTAACCTCGTTGGTGATGTCGTTTCCCTCTTCGTCCACACCGGAGAGCACAATGTTCTGGTAATGCTGTGCGTCGCCGGAGCCGCAGTCACCGCCGCAGATCCATTCGCAGCCCTTGATGAAAAAGTGCGCTAAAATCTCCCGCGCCTGCTCAAGGGTGAGGGCGCCCCGGGCTAAATCTTCTTTTAGGTAGGGTCCTAAAATTTGGTCAATGCGCCCAATGCCGGACCAGTTGCCGCACAGGCGCGTAAAGGCGAATAAAAACCACAGGCTCTGCACCGCCTGGTGAAAGTTCTTCGGCGGTGCAAAGGGTACCTCCCTCAGTGCCGCCAGGCTTTTTTCACCGGGTTCCTGTTCCAGCTGCTGTATATAACGCTTGTGCCACAGCCGCATCGCACCGATTGTCCGGAGCATACTCTCAAACACGCGCGTATCGCCTGCGGTCTGGGACATGTTGTGTCGGATACGGGCCTCAACGGCGTTTATGCCCTCGGCTACGGCAAAATCAAACCCCAGCGTTACGTGGCTGACGCTGTAGCAGATGTTTTGATTTTCATAGCGTGCGGGAACAAAGTGGGAAATAGCGTCGCCTAAGGTGGCCGCGCCGCTGAGCAGTTCTCCCGGAACGATGCGCAGGGGAGCCTTGGCGGCGATCTCAGAAATGGCAGCGTCGTATTGCTCCAGTGCGCTATATGTTTTGAAGGCCGGGATATGATCCAAAAAAACACAGGGGGTTTTTTTAGTGTCCAGGCCGTAGACGTGATTCAGGGAATCGTAGGCAAAGCGGCGGGTGGCCTCCGAAAGGCGTACCGGCCGCGGCTGGGAATAGAGGGTGGGAAAGAGCATTCTTGAAACTCCTTTTTTGTTTTATCATACCGCATTTTTTATGGAAGCGCCATTGACAAAAGTATTATCCGTTTGTACAATACTATTAAGGTGAGAATATGACGCTTGAAAAAATTGTAATAACCGACTGGATGCGCGGGCAATTGTGTTCCGGAGAAATCGAAGGGGAAAAGGTAATAAAATCCCTTCCCTGCCTCTCGGTGGTGCAGGCGCAGGAGGGAAGCTATACCGTGGGGATCGGACATGGAGAAAACTATCATACCGGTCAGGGCGGTATTTTTATTGCGCCTTCGGGGGCGGTTCAGAATATCGTGCATCATGTAAATCCCGTCACCGGCTGCATGCGGGCGCGGTGGGTCTTCCTTTATACCGCTGTGGAGGAAATCTATCCGCTGGATGCGTTTTTTTCCTTTCCCACGCTGATACCGCCGGCCTTTTTGCAGGAGGCCGATGCGTGCCTTGACGAGATATTTTCCGCGGCGTCCTATTGCCGGGGGATGATGGCCTGCTATCGCCTTACCGAGCTGCTTTTAAAGCTTGCCTCTAAAAAGCCGATGGCATCCAATCCGATTGCCCCCTTGCTGGATTATTTGCGCAGACATTGCGGCGAGCAAATCAGTGTGGCGGATATGGCCGAACGGATGCACATGTCGCAATCCAACCTTTATCCACTGTTTAAAAAGCATACCGGATTTACCCCGATAGGATATGTAAACGATTACCGCCTTACCGCGGCCTCGGCGCTTTTGCTCAGCAGCGATAAAACGCTGGAGGAAATCGCGGAGGAAACGGGGTTTTCCGATATCTCCTATTTCAGCCGTCTTTTCCTGAAAAAATATAAAATGCCGCCCGGCAGATACCGGCGGCAGATGAGAAAGGACGCGGACGGAAAAGGGTGAAACAACCGGGCGGAGGTGCTAAGACGCCTGATGCCGATCGTTTTCTTCTTCCTCTGAAATCGGCTTGAAATAGCTGCTCTCAAAGAGCAGCTGTTCTTTTTGCTCTTTCTTCTCCAATTTCTTGATGTTTCGTTTGAGCTTTTCTCTGTGCAGCAGGTAAAATGCGGTGGTAGAACACCATAAAAGGCACATCACGGCAAGCACAAAGACCGACCCGCAGAAGAGCACAAACAGCGCTATGGCAGCGGGCTGCGAGCGGAATACGTGCTGAAAGAGAAGGGTTAGCCCGCCGGAGGCGGCAGCGGCAATAAGCGCATAGAGGAATTTGCGCCCGGAGGGAATACAGCGGAAGCGGAACGCTTCACGCTCTTTTTGGGCGTTTTGCTGATCATTTTTCAGTTTTTTATAATCACTGGTTCCCATTTTTTTACGGCTTGCAATTGGAGCACGGTGTATACCCTTGGGCAATCGCCGTCTCGCGCGATGCAAAATAAACGCGGTTATTCTCTGCCGGCAGAGCGGAGCATGCGGGCAGATGAAATTTTTTGGACTTGAGGTTCCCGATATAGGCGTCGTCGTTTTCCAGCGCCGGTGTGGCCTGGGGCGCCGGCGATGCGGTAAAGACGGTATCGCCAAAGCGGAAAGTAAGCGCTTCTCCGTCGGTTTGCACAAGGACGGTTCCGCACTGATCGGTACGGTAAATCTGTGCTTCGGCCTGCTTCAGGCGGGAGAGCGTTTCTTCCTCCGGGTGGCCGTAGCTGTTGCCCGCTCCGCAGGAGATCACGGCAAACTGCGGAAGCACCCGGCGCAGAAAGGTATAGCTTGACGAGGTGGCGGATCCGTGGTGCCCGACCTTCAGTACGGTAGCCGAAAGCTCGGCACCGCTTTGCGCCAGCTTGCTTTCGGCGTCCGCCTCCAGGTCTCCTGTAAAAAGAAAGGAGATATTGCCGTAAACAAGGCGGAGCACGATAGAAGTGTTATTGGTATTGTCTGTATTGACCGGCGCCTGCGGCCAGAGCACGGAAATTTCTGCTTCTCCTAAGTTCCAGTTCATTCCTTCCTGCGCTACGGTTAATTTTTCCCCTGCAGAAGAGATAAAGGTACGGAAGCATGCGCTGTCGTAATCTTTTACTGGTGTGTATACAGTTCCTGTGCTGAAAGTATCGATGATTTTGCTCAGCCCGCCGATATGATCCTCGTGAGCATGGGTGGCAACTACAATATCTAAATGCGAAATTTTAAGGCGTTCAAGATATTGGATTATCTCAGGCGCGTCGGCAGTGTTTCCACCGTCAATCAGCATAGCGTGGGTCCCCTCTGTGATCAAGGCACAGTCAGCCTGACCCACATCAATAAAATATACACGCAGTGCCTGCTGTACCGAATCCGTGCTGTCGGGGGTATATTCCGTGCAGGCATTGCATAGAATAACAATAAGCAGCAAAAAGCAGCAGAGAAATTTTTTAGGTAGGTTTTTCATGAAAATCGCCTCTTGCATTACTATATCATAAATGTGGAAAATTTGCTACATGAAATTATTGCTTTCCTTTGCGGGTTTGTGATATAATACGATTGTAAACGGGTAAAAAATAATACAGGAGTGGAAATATGAACTATATTATAGAAAACGAGGCTGTCAGGGCGGTGGTTGCGGATATGGGCGCGGAGCTGATGTCTCTGGTGCTCAAGAGCAATGGTACCGAATATCTGTGGCAGGGGGATGAAAAGTATTGGACCGGCAGAGCGACGAATCTGTTTCCGATCTGCGGCCGGCTGACGGACGGGAAATATACGTATCAGGGGAATGAATATGAGATGATTCTCCATGGCTTTGCGAAAAAATCCATGTTTTCCGTGATAGAACAGAAGAAGGACAGCATTGTTTTCAGTCTGCGGGCAAACGAAGAAACGCTGAAAATATATCCGTTTGATTTTGAGCTTTTTATTACCTATACGCTTTGTGCAAATACCGTGCGGGAGACGTATCGGGTGATTAACCATGGGCTGGAGCGCATGTATTTTGCACTGGGCGGACATCCCGGGTTTCATCTTCCCCTGGAAGAGGGCTGCAGCTTTGAGGATTATTTTATTGAGTTTGCGCAGGAAAAGCCGGCAAGGGAGCTGGTGATGGAGGCCTGCTATATGACGGATGAAACCGTACCCGCCCGCCTGAAGGACGGCAAAACAATTGCGCTTACCCACGATATGTTTGATAATGACGCGATTTTTTTACAGGATATGGATACGTGTGTGACGTTAAAGGCGTTAAACGGCAGCAGGGCTGTTACGCTTCGGTATCCGGATATGAAATATTTAGGGCTTTGGCATAAGCCTAAAACGGCCGCGCCCTATGTGTGCATTGAACCGTGGATGAGTGTTCCGGCCTATTATCAAAAGGTGGACGATTTGGAAACAAAGCGCGATATGCTGACGCTGGAAGCCGGCGAAAGCTATGAAACCCATATAGAAATTACGCTGGTGTAAACAAGGTGGCGGACGGCTGTAAAAGGCCGTCTGTTTTTTATGGGAAATGCTTAAAAACAGCAGAAGAGGGGGAAGAAGCCATTGGCACAGAATATCTATGATAACGATGTATTTTTTCGGGAGTATACTGCGCTGCGGCGCCGGGAGGAGAATTATAACAATCTGCTGGAGCAGCCGGCCATGGCGCGGCTGCTGCCGGAGGTCAAAGGCCTGCGCGTGATTGATCTGGGCTGCGGGTACGGCGCCAACTGCATGGATTTTGTCCGCCGGGGAGCGGCGGGCGTTACAGGCGTGGATGTTTCGCAGAATATGCTGCGGATGGCCGCCGAGACGAACAGCCATGAAAAAATCTGTTATTTAAAGATGGAGCTTGCGGGGCTTTCTGATTTAAAAGAAACGTTTGATTTTGCTTACAGTTCCTTGGCGTTTCACTATGTTCAGGATTTTTCCAAACTGTGCAGAGATATTTTTACGCTTCTTTCTGATGGAGGATATCTGTTGTTTTCTCAGGAGCATCCCATTATTACGGCCAGTAAAAACGGCGCGGGGCATTATAATAAGGATAAAAACGGAAAAGAAATTTCGTATACGTTTTCTGATTACAGCCAAAGCGGCCGCAGGGAGTCTTTTTGGTTTGTGGAGGGCGTAGAGGAATATCACCGCAGCATAGGACAGATCCTTACCGCGCTTGCCCGCGCAGGCTTTTGGATTGAAACGGTGGAAGAGCCTGTGCCTGACGCGGCAGCTTTAAAAAAAATGCCGCAGCTGCAAAAAGAATGGATAAAACCGACTTTTTTGATTGTAAAAGCGCGGAAATGTTAAAAGAAGATTTTAAAAAAATAAGCGTTTTGAAAACGCTTATTTTTGGCATGCTTTTATCAAAGATGATTGTTTATGAAATGCTCGGCTCCGGGGATTCTTTTACAAAAAAATTATCGGCAGAAAATTTTTATTTTACGGTATTGTTTATTCAAAAACAATTGTTTAGAATTGATCTCGTTAAAAAAAAAATATTGAGCTTGAAGAGAGCCTTTGAAGCATAAATCAATGCTGTGTTGGATTTTTTTCTTTCTCGGCTAAAATTTGTACTTTGCCGCTTTTCGCGCAAGGAAAGGGGCGGTGAGGTATCTCGATAAAGAATATCTAAATATCTTCTTTATCAAAAAGTAAACTATGTTTTTTACAGTAAATAAAATCCTTCGCAGATGCGAAGGATTTTTATGCTTAAAAAGATATCTGTATTTTTTGTCCGGCTTTCAGGGTAACGCTCTCTATAAAAATCATGCCGTTCTTGGCCGTAAAGGCCAGCGGGCGGTCCTCCAGCGTCACCTGCATAGGCGCCTTTTTCCTGCCAAATCCCGTTTGGGCAAGGGAAAGACTGCCGTAAAGCACGCACAATGTGGCCGTGTCTTTTGTTATTTCCACGGTGCCGAAGCCGCTGTCTAAAGACCAGAGGCAGCGGAAAATATCCTTTTTCTGTACCGGAGCAAAGCTTAAGAGTCCCTGCGCGGCATTGTATTTCATGCCGGAAAAGGAGGGAAGAAGGGAAAACGCCGCCATAGACCGGGCATAGTTGGAGCCGCATTCGATTTCATTCCACGGATTGCGCCGGCTTCCGTCATAGCGGCGGCGGACGCCCCGCACCAGAGCAAGACCCTCTTTTATCATTCCCTCCTGAATCATATGCGCCGCGGCCTGATATTCAAAGCCGTGCATCGTTTCTTCGCTGTAGGGGACGGGAATCACCGGTTTTGTACGAGGAAAGCTGCAAATGACCGTGCCGCTTTCGTCGCCCATGCAGTATACCCGGCAGGGATTGACATGCCTGCGCATAGAGGGCAGATGGTTGTGGCGGTAAATGGCTTTGAGTGCCTCGCGCACCTTCCGGCGGTCAAAAATTTCGCCCAGGCCGATTAAATTGGCATGCCATTGGCCCAGTACCTGATCGATGGCGCAGCCCTGGCCGATCTGATATTTGATTTCGCCCAGCTCTTCGCTCCAGTAGTCGTCGGTTACGCTGCCGCCCAGCATGGAAGCGCCGTCAGTATATTTTTCCAGAATTGATTTATCGGTGATGTCCACTTTCTGATAGAAATATTCTCCGTTGAATAAATGCTCTTCCGCCCAGGCTTTGCCGTTTTCAAACATGTTTGCGTACTGCTCGGCGGCGTCCTGTTCCCCCAGCAGCGCCGCCATTTCAGCGCATGCCTTCAGGGCGGCTAAATACATGCTCTGCAGCCAGGAATTGGGGCCGAACAGCTCCATATCCAGCGTGTGATGCTGCCGGCCGCTTAAAATACCGGAGGCCTCCGGATCCCAGCGGTCGTAATTTTCTTCGCTCCAGGCATAGGCGATCGCTTTTTTTACAGAAGGCCATTTTTCCTTCAGCCAGGCTTTATCGCCGCATATTTTATATTCCCGATAGGTTTTAAAAACGGTGGCGAACTGTCCGTCGGCACAGGGACGGAAATCCCACGGACGGCGCTGCAGGGGCAGCAGCAGGCGGAACGCCAGACCGCCGTCGGGCTTTTGGGTGTGTTCCCATTCTAAATTGCGCATGGAACGCTCCAGGCGCGGGAAGAGGAAGCACAGGGCATAGGTGTAAGCCCAAACGTGCGTGCAGCTGCCCTCGCAGGAGCCCCAGGAGACATTGCAGCCTTCCCAGCCGTAGAGAGAACCGTCCTCCAGCCGCAGAACGGTAGGGCTTTTTAAAACGGAAACGGTGGCGCTTACGGCGTCCAGCACTTCCTTGGGCAGGGTAGAGGAAAACAGTGCGTCGTGATAGAGCAGGGTATCTCTGTGCAGACGGTTCCAGTTTTTCAGCGCATAGGCGGCGGAGGCGGAAGAATCGTCAAAGAGCACGCTGTAATAGTTTTTCCATTTGTTAAAGGGTTCCCATTGGCTCTTTTCGTCCTCTACTGCCTGGGTAAGGTTCATATCCGCCCAATAGTTTTGGTTGTTGGGAATGTTCCAGGAAATCAGGAATCGGAATTCCCTGCTTTCTCCCGGCTGAAGCCATGCGCCCGCGGTTAATGTGGCCGTGGCTTCCCCGCCCTTTACGGAGGGATAACGGCGGTTTTTAAGAGCGCCCAAAGCGGAGAATTCCTGCCAGAATACGCCCGCCGCATCAAACCACCGGCCGGAAAACCAGTATTCCTGAAAAGAAATCTCTTCGGCGTCGGTGGCTAGGGTAAGATCCCCGTAGGGAATTTCCCCGGGCGTATGGGCGGCATCCTGCAGCCGGAGAAAATGACAGCCGTCCTTTTGAAAACAGGTATTTGTTCCTTCGCCGCAGGCAAAAGGATTGTTCAGAGAGCCTGCCGCGGTATAGTGTAGCGGCTGGTCAGCGGTATTTTCCACAACAATGGAAAAGAATGCGGCGGGAATGGAGGAATCGTCCTCGTTGGTGGGAATCAGGGGATTGAACGCGTGCAGCGTGACCCTGCCGGGAAAGGACGAATCGATAAAATCAATTTGTGCAAAGGGAAATTCGCCTTTAAAAATACAGTCTTTAAAGTGCGGAAAGCCCATCATTGCGCTGCGCGGAATTCCGTGGCCGAAATTTTGCTGGGAAAAGGAGCCCATACATTCTGTATCGATATCGGCATGCAGTACTTTTGCATCCAATACCTTCGTGCCGTCGTCTGCTTTTATTGCAAAGTGAGAAAGCCCGTTGCAGGTACCCTTGGCGGGACGGTTGAAAATTTCCCAGTCAATCAGCTGTCCGTACCCGGAAAGCCCGATACAGCCGCTGCCGATGCCCCCTAAAGGAAAGCTGACAGCGCGGCGGTGTTTGCCTGAATAGTTCATACAAAGCCTCCGTTTTTTATTTTTATTTTAATACACGCAGAACAAAAAAGCAATAGACAGGGTTGTTTTTTTTAGCATCAGATAAGAAAATAAAAAAACAGCGCTCATATTTTTAACAAAAGAAGAAGCGCTGCTTTTTTTATTTGCCCAAAAGGTCAGAACGGATGAAAGCTGATTGCTATATCTCCGTTGTTGGCGGATACCGATAATTTTTTTGTACCGTTTTCTTTTAACGCGGGAAGATTGCTTTCACCTTTTTTGATATCGCAGGTAATGGCGTAGTCCTCATAGCTTCCGGCAATTGTGCCGCGGATGCTTCCGTTTTTCGCATTTAAGATAAGCTCCTTTTGCGGATTCAGCGCATCAAACAGAAGATTGCCGCCGTTGGAAGAGAGCGAGATTTTTTCTGCTCCGGCCAACGCCGAAAGGGAAATATCTTCGTTTGTAGTTGCAATTTCCAGCGTCGTTAGCTGTGCCTGGGGAATTTGTAGGAATATCTTTCGGTTTTCCGCGGCGGGTTTGGCACCGATGTAGTCGGACCAGTCTTTTTGGCTTGCAGAAGTCATGGTAAGCACCTGATCTTCGGAAAGAGAAATATCATAGAATTCTTTGCTGCTTTCCCGGTAGCTGATGTGGATCTGATCGTCGCTTGAGAGGGATACTTCTATCGCTCTGTCGCGCACGTCAATATGGATTTCACGGATCTGGGACGCGTCTGCCGTATAGTCTTTCTGCGTAAACTGCGGTTCGCTGTCGGTGCAGCCGGCAAGCAGCAGAATCGACAGTACAAGGGAAAGAACGAGTATTGTTTTTTTCATTTTTAATTCCTCCTGTTTTTTTATGGTGCATAAGCGCCGAAGAGGGCTTTTTAGCGGATGTTTCAGATATTCAGGCTGTTGCCTTTCAGACGCGCTTGTGCTATAATGAATTATAAACCTTTGTGTTACACAAATGTCAAGGAGAAAATTGAGACAATGCAAAAATATTTTTCAGTAGGCGAAGCTGCAAAACTTGCAGATATGACCAGTGAGACCCTTCGTTATTATGACCGTATTGGTTTGGTAAAACCGGAGAAAAAAGACGAGTGGACAAAATACCGCTATTATACCCGGCAGGATATTGTCTTGCTGCATACGGTGCGCGCTCTACAGCAGATGGATTTGTCCCTTCAGGAAATCCGGCGGGTATTAGCGTATGATGATCTTGAAAAAATTATAGAATTTTTAGCGCTGGCGGAAAAAAAGGCGGATCAGAAAATTGCACAAATTCAGCAAAGCAAGGCTAAAATTCAGTTGGCCAAGGTGGATTATGAGCAAAAGAGAGACCGGCGGAAAACCGGTAAGGAGCGGTTTGTTCAAACCTTTCCCATGCGCGCCATTTTACTTTCCGATACCCTGGAAGCTCCTACGCTTGACACGCTATGGAACTATCTCGGCTATTTTTACAAGCAGGTAGGCGCGGAAAAAGACCGGTTTGCCTTTGAAGATCAGGCGGGGATTTATACGGGAAAGGACGGCTCGCGTATGTTTGCCGTGTGTACCCGCTATGCGGAAACGGAGGGACTGCTCTATTTGCCGGCGGGAAACTATCTGTGTGCGGACTGTACCGAAGAGGACAGGGAACGCGTATGGAACGCTTTAGTAGAGACGGCTAAGCGGGAATACGGTATCGAGCCGGAGTTTGGATTGCAGATGATTGTTGTTTCCGGTATTTTGCAGTGGCAATATCAGCTTCAGCTCTTGGTAGAGGAAGAAAAAAATTTTCCTCCGGCAGATGCCTGAGGAAAAAGAAGCCGTTGGTTTGTGTTCTGGTCCTGTAAAAATAACTTGTCCGAATCCATAAAAAAGAGCGCTTCAGCGCTCTTTTTCTTACTTAAATTCCCGGGAATAAATCAGGGTGCCGTCTTTGGAGAGATATTCAATGACAATGGATTCCGCCGAGGGGATTTCTGCTTTTAATAGTGCCAGTATCGAATCAAAGGTAGAGGCCGCGTCTTCCATTGATTGCTCTAAAGCGACCTTCATGGTGTCTATATCGGCCAAATCTTCGGCATACTGATAAACATATACTAAAGAATTTCCTCTTGCTTCCACCTTCATGTTTAGGCCCTGCGCTGCCAGGGATGCTGTCATCTCGTCAATTTCAGACTGTACGCTGGCAATATATTCCGCCAAAGTGGGCATTTTTGCAGTAGGTGCAGGTGTTGCTGTTTGGGTGGGTTTAGGCGTTACCACAACGGTGGGAACAGGTTTCTGGGTAGGTTTTTGAGTAGGTTTAGGGGTTGCCTTCCGGGTGGCTTGCGGCGTGGCGGAAAGAACTGGGGAAGGCTCTGTATCGGTTGCAGTGGGGGCTGTAGCAGGAGCGGTGAGGGCGGGAAATGCCGTTGCCTCAGCGGTTGCAGTGGGGGTGGAGAGAACTTTTGCATCTGCTTCCGTATTGCCGCAGGCAGCAGAGGAAAGGCACAGCCAAAGCACAAGAAAAACAGTGATCACTTTTTTCATGGTATTTTCTCCAATCGAATGATTTTATTGTATTATACGAAAAAAGAATTTTTTTGTCAATACCGGTATTTTTAAATATGCTGAAATACTCCTTTTTCGATTTTTATCCTTTCTTTTCCATACAAAAATATACACCTCAAAAGTTAGACACTTTTGAGGTGTATTTCAAAAATATGGACTTTTGAAATCGAGTAATTTTATGTGGGGTCTGATAGCAGAAAAAGGAGATATGGTTTTGATGTGAGATGCCTTTTCATTTTTGTGAGATATACAAGTTTAAATTATTTTTTTCAATAAGTATAATTTTTTACACTTTTTTCTTTATTGCAACTATTCCAATGATTGCACCAAGCAGGATGAATGGAGCTGTTCTAATGAATAACCACTCAAATACATGTAATGCCACTCCAATAACTGCTGTTTCAGGATTGCTATAATCCCAACTCAAATAAGGACTACCTAAAAAAATTATGACTGCAAAAATAATTCCTATAAATACGCACACTAAAGCGAAAAAAACTTGAAGCATTTTTTGTTTTGCCGCTTTTCGTTGTGCTAATTGCTGATTAATGATTTTCAATTTTTCAGCAATAACTTTTATATCATCAGCCTTTGTTTCAATAATTGTTTCTCCAAGTAATATACTTACAGGTGTTTCTAAAATTTCCGATATAGTAAGCAACATGTCAGAATCAGGAACAGATAATCCATTTTCCCATTTTGAAACCGTTTGTCGTACTACATTTAGTTTAATAGCAAATTCTTCCTGAGAAAGTCCTTTTGATTTTCTAATTGCCTTAATGTTTTCGTTTAGCATTTTGAATAACCTCCTTTTTTATTATCTTATTATCATTATTGTATGATGAATCGCCCATTGCTGCAAGCAACGTAAATTAACATTTCAATCAAACTAGTTTTGCCTATTTGAATTATCTCAATGCATGATATAATCCTCAACGAAAATTTAAAATCTTATATTGTAACTGAAAAAGAGCATAGAAAAAGGTTTGCCATATATATGGCAAGCCTTGAAAGTATTAGAATATCTATCAAAATATATAGTTATATATTAAAACTGTATAACTATATGCTCTGATTACTTAGGTGATGAATTCTAAAAAAGGATATTTTATAGGGAATCACAGAAATGCTTTTCATATTGAAAAAGTAAAAAGAGCGCTCAGCCGCTCTTTTTCTTACTTAAATTCCCGGGAATAAATCAGGGTGCCGTCTTTGGAGAGATATTCAATGACAATGGATTCCGCCGAGGGGATTTCTGCTTTTAATAGTGCCAGTATCGAATCAAAGGTAGAGGCCGCGTCTTCCATTGATTGCTCTAAAGCGACCTTCATGGTGTCTATATCGGCCAAATCTTCGGCATACTGATAAACATATACTAAAGAATTTCCTCTTGCTTCCACCTTCATGTTCAGGCCCTGCGCTGCCAGGGAAGCCGTCATCTCATCAATTTCAGACTGTATGCTGGCAATGTAGGTTTCTAACGTAACGGCAGACTCCGCGGGCTCGGTAGCTTCCGGCGTTGCGGTGGCCGCTTTTGTGGGGGCAAGGGTCGGGGTTGCTTCTGCGTTATTTTCGGTATCACCGCAGGCGGCGAAGGAAAGGCAGAGCAGAAATACTAAAAAAACAGATGTGATTTTTTTCATAATATTTCTCCTATTTCATAATATCTTTTCTATTATAGGAAAGATTTTGTATTCCGTCAAGCAGTATTGCATTTTTCAGTGCAGGGAAAGAAGAAAGTCCTGGCCGTCCTCTATAATGCCGGAAGCCCGGCTCTTGATCGGCTCTGCGGCGGAAGAAACCGCAAAGCGCTGCTCGGCAAACGGCAGCATCGGCAGGTCATTTTCACCGTCAAACAGGACGGCGGTCTGGGAAGACTGAATGGAAAATTTTTGCATCAGTCTTCGGAGTGCGCCTCCCTTATCGGCGTCCCCGGCACAGAATTCTATAAAAGTATCATCGTCAAAACAGCAGCGCAGCCCTGCTTTTTCGGCTGTTTGCGCCAAAGCCGACGCGGAATGTCCGTTCTTTACAAAAATCAGCTTAAAGATATCGCTGCTGAGGAAGAACGGCAGCAAAAGCTGTTCCGCCTTTACCGTGTGAATTTCCTCCCGCAGGACGGCGAGGGGTGTGAGGCCGGCCTCCAGTGCGGCGGCACAAAGACGCTTGGCCACGGCCGGATCAATAGTGCGCTTATACAGCACGCAGTTCCTGTACATAATCTGCGCGCCGTCGCTGCAGATAAAAATCACTTCACCCGCCGCCGGTGCAAAGAGCGTTTTAAGCTGGCTGTAAGGTCTTCCGCTGGCAACGGCAAACAGGGTACCGCGGTTCGTTACACTATGCAGTTTTGTAAAAAACTCCGGCGAAAGCGTTTGTTTGTTTTCCGTAACAAGCGTTCCGTCATAGTCTGAAACGATGAGGCGATACATGCAATTCCTTTCAAAAAAAGACGGAGTATTCCGTCTTTTATTCTTTTACGATTTTTACAAAAGATTTTCCGCTTAAGCCTGCGGCATTGGCGTCGTCGGTATCCAGGTGCATTTCCAGACGGAAATCCTTATGCACGCGCACCTGTACGTCATAAAAGCGGGTGCGCCGTTCGCCGACGGCATCAACGGTTACGTAGTCGTTATCCTTTACACCGAAGCGGATCCCGTCCTCTAAACTCATATGAATATGACGGTTGGCAATAATGCAGCCTTCGGTCAGCGTTACAACGCCCTTAGGGCCGATAATCGTAATCGGCGCGCTGCCGGAAATCTTTCCGCTTTCCCTTACCGGAGGTTTAACCTTTAAGGTAAAGGAATCCGTACGGGAAATTTCTACCTGTGACGCCTTGCGCATCGGGCCTAAAACGCGTACATTTTCAATCGGCCGCAAAGACGGGCCTACAATGGTCAGCGTTTCTTTGCACGCGTACTGGCCGGGCTGGGAAAGATCCTTCAGGGGGGTCAGCTCATATCCGGCGCCGAAGAGAATGTCCACGTGCTCTCTGGTCAGATGGATATGACGGTTGGAAACCCCTACGGGAATATCGCCGGCCGCATCGGATGCGTTTCCATCCTTTTCGCTGAGTGCCTTAATGACAGCCTCGGTAATTGCAGCAATATTTACATCCATTTTTGCAAGCTCCTTTAAATAATTCTAAAGCTGTCCGCCATAACGCAGCGGCGTTTCCGGGTAAAGCTTCTGGCGCTGGTCAGGCCCTCGCCTGTGGGGCCTGCGATGGTAAAGGTCGTGTGGCCCTCGCCGCCGAAGCCGATACCTGCATAGCTGGGAGCGTTTTTGACAAAAATCGTGGTTTCTACAGCTGAGGCGAACTTTGTAAGGTTATCAATATTTTTTGAGTGCATATGCGCGGTGTGGCGATTGCCGTGTTCGGCCTTTACGGCCAGATCCACGGCCTCGTCAATCGATTCTACCGTTACAATGGGCAGAATCGGCATCATCAGCTCTTCCTGCACAAAGGGATGCTCAAAGGGCGCTTCGCAGATCAGGCAGCGCACGTCCGAAGGCAGCGTTTTGCCGTTTTCCAGCATGGCATAAATCACTGCGGCATCGCGTCCTACGCATTTGCGGTTTACGGTTTTCTTGACCTTTCCGGTCTTTTTATCGGTTATTTCTACCAGTACAATGCCGGCCAGCTTATCGGCCTCTTCTTTGGTAAGCATATAGGCGCCGTTCTTCAGCATTTCGGTAATCAGCTGATCCTTGATGCTTTTGAAGGCGAAAACTTCTTTTTCGGCAATGCAGGGAAGGTTGTTGTCAAAGGTGCAGCCGTCGATGATGTCCTTGCCGGCCTTGATAATATCGGCTGTATCATCTACGATAACCGGCGGGTTTCCTGCGCCTGCGCCGATGGCTTTCTTTCCCGAGGAAAGAACGGAACGTACAACGCCCGGACCGCCGGTACATACTAAAAGCCGGATGGCGGGATGGGCGTACATGGTTGAGGCAGAATCCAGCGTGGGTTTATCCATGGAGGCAACCAGGACCTTGGGGCCGCCGGCGGAATAACAGGCTCGGTTTACAAGGTCTACAGCATAATTGGAGGTACAGATTGCGCCGGGGTGGGGATTAAATACTACGCCGTTGCCTGCGGCAATCATACCGATGCTGTTGCAGATTACAGTTTCCGAGGGGTTGGTGCTGGGGGTGATGGCGCCTACAACACCAAACGGCGCCATTTCCACTAAGGTAAGGCCGTTGTCGCCGGTTCTGGCTTCGGAGACGATATCCTCGGTTCCCGGCGTTTTATCCGCTACTAAAATGTGCTTCAGGCGCTTATGCTCCACACGGCCCATGCCGGTTTCCTTTACACCCAGCTCGGCAAGCGTCTGCGCTTCCCTGCGGGTCAGCTCGCGAATTGCCGTTATGATCTTTTCCCGCTGTTCCACGCTCATGGCGCGCACCGCCTTATAGCCCTCCTGCGCGGCGGCAATGGCATCGTTCATATCCGAATAGATGCCGATCAGCTTTCTGCTGTTGTATTCCGTGCTGGTATAGGTGAGCGTTCCCTTGCTCTCCGCAGCGGCGTTTCCGCCTATATTGGAAATGACCTGTCTTACAATTTCTTCGATTTGCGATTGTTTTAGTTCCGCCATATCATTGCCTCCGAAAAATTTTATTTCTCTGTATTTTCGTATACAATCTCTACACCATTCTGTTTCAGCCGGTCAAGCCAAAGCTCGTTGGGCTTACGTTCGGTTATAATCGTATCCACCTCATGAAAGCCGCAAACCTTCACAAAGGAGGATTTATCAAATTTTGAGCTGTCTGCCGCCAAAAGCCTGCGGTTTGCCGATTTGAAAAAAGCTTTTTTGATTTCAGCGTCGCGCTCGTTGGAATCGGTTACGCCGTTTACGGCGTCAAGTCCCTTGCAGGAGCATACCGCCAGATCCACATGAAAGCCCGACACCATTTTTTCGGCCTGATAGCCTACCAGGGAAAGGCCGCCCTCTTTCAGCATACCGCCGGTAGAGAGAATGTTCCAGTCCGCTTTATTGCACAGCTCAAGCAAAATTTCTATGCTGTTGGTAATCAGGGTAATATTTTTTTTGTGCAGAATATTCTTGATCACACACAGCGCCGTTGTGCTGGAATCCAGCATAATATAGTCGCCGTCATGGATCATATTGCCGATTAAGGCGGCGATATACTGCTTGCTCTCTACGTTTGTCTGCTTACGCACATGGAACGGCAGATCAATATTAAAATTGTCGTTTTTAATGGCACCGCCATAGGTTTTGCGGGCCAGGCCGTCGTTATCAAGCTTTTCAAGGTCCCGGCGGATGGTCTCTTCGGTTACCTCAAATTCCTTGCTCAGGGTAGATACCAGGACCTTCCCTTCGGCGGCCAGCTTTGCCAGAATGGCATTTCTGCGTTCTATCGCAAGCATATATTCACCTTAATCAATTATAAAATACTGTCCCACAGCTTTTTGTCGGGGTTGGGAATTACAGAGCTGTCCAGCAGCATACCGCGGTCGCCGGCCTCGTTTACAGCCCGATCGATTGCAGCGGTAACGGCGGAAACAGAGCCCGTCAGCAGCAGATAGGATTTTCCGCACATGCCGCGCGCGAGACGAAGCTCGATCAGATCCACCATGGCGGTTTTTGCCGCGGCATCGGCGGCTACAATCGCCGTTGCGGCACTGAAGCTTTCCATTACGCCCAGCGCTGCCACGTTCTCCGGCTGCGCCGTGCCGTAAATTGCCGAAAATATGGAATCGTGCGGGTTGCCCAGCACAAAGCTGTCGATCACTTTTTCGGGCTTAAACGTCTTTGCGGCGTCAACCGAGGCCTTTACCGCGCTGAGCTCGCCGCTGATAATTACAATATATTTGCCCGGGCAGACGGTAGCGCTTTCAATTACCTCTACCTCGGCTGTTTTTACCATCAGGTCCGCGCTGGCGATGCCGGCGGAAACCGTTGAAAATTCAGCCATTCCAATAGCCTTGCTCATTGATCTGTTCTTCCTTTCAGAGTGTTACTTTTATAAATTTGTCGGTTGCTTCGGTAACCTTGCCGGCAAAGGGGGTATGAATGTTTACGCCCAGCTTGCCCTCGGACGCCCGTGCAACGATCTGGCCTGCGGTAACGGTATCGCCTTTTTTTACCGTAGCTTCTGCCGGTGCGCCGATATGCTGCGAAAGCATCAGCTTAATGCTTTTGGGTGCAACGGGAAGATCTGTGATCGGCGCGTTTTTATTATACTGGGTAAGACCTAAGCGTGCCGTCAGTCTGGCATGGGATACCAGCTTCTGGCTGCGGAGCTCATCTACCGGCTTCATCTTTGCCTCCGGCATGGAAACGCCGCCCTTGCGCATGCCTCCCTTGAATACACTGATCAGGGTCTGCGCATTCAGATTCTGGAAGCAGGAATACATTTCGCAAAGTCCGCAGCCGGAGCAAAAGAACGTATTCAAATAAGGCTCAATATTGCCCGTAGCGCCGGCGGAGAGTGCGTTCATAAATTTGGCAGGATCAATCGGATAGCCCAGCATATGGCGGGAACACAGCGAGGTACACATGCCGCAGTGGCAGCAGGCGGACATCGCCCGGTTGACCGAAACCTGCGTATTGGCTTTCTTTTTCTGGATTACATAGTGGGATTTGGGAAGCACAATATACGCGTTGGAGGTTTTGGTAACCACGTCAAATTCCGTGCAAAGCTGTCCCGTCATTGGTCCGCCGGAGACGATTTCATAATCTTCAATCGTCGGTCCGCCGGCCAGCGCCAGCGCCTCTTTCACTGTAATGCCCAGAGGCAGCTTTACGGTAACGGGATTCTTTACCGCGCCGGTAATGGTGCAGTATTTATGGGTTACCGGTCGGTTTTCCTTTATTGCGTAATAAATATTGAGCATGGTTTCCACATTGTACACGATGCAGCCGACCTCAATGGGCAGCTTACCTGCGGGAACCACACGGCCGGTGACCTCGTAGATGGTAATGACCTCATCACCCGAAGGATAGACCGGCGGAAGCAGACCGATGCGCGCGTTCTTATCCTGATAAGAGGGCAGAACCTGCTGGATCGCGGCAATGGCCTGGGTATAATTCGGTTTTAATGCGACGATGATGTCGCTTGCGCCTACGGCCAGGGCAACCTCATGCATAGCTTCTAAAATTTCAGAAGCATAGTCAGCCATGACCTGACGGTGCAGCTTTAACAGCGGCTCACATTCGGCGCAGTTAAGGATTATCGTATCAGCCTTTTCATTTAATTTTGCATAGGAAGGAAAGCCCGCGCCGCCGGCTCCGACGATGCCGCATTCCCTCATAATATTTGAAAGATCTGTAAGTTTCATATTTATATACCATTTTCCTGATTTATAAGCCTATGGAGTTATCAACAATACCGACAATCGCCGCATCTACCGGCGCGGTATCCATGGCGCACCCAATGCGGGCGGCGCTTCCCGTAGCTACCAGAACGGTTTCCCCGATGCCGGCGCCTACGTTATCAATGGCAACGATCCGGCCGGACTTTTCCATATTGGAAAACGGCTCGACGATCATGAATTTGCTGCCTAAAAGCTTTTCATTTTTTCTTGTGGCAACTACACTGCCGACTACTTTCCCTACAATCATTTTTTACAATCCTTTTATTTTCAGAAATTCCCGGCGGTACGTTTTCGGCACCGCCGGAAAACTGAAATGTTTTTACTTAATGGACGGAAGGATCTTTTCCACATCGCCGTGGGGACGGGGAATTACGTGAATTGCAACGACCTCGCCGAGCTTGGCTGCAGCGCTTCCGCCGGCCTCCGTGGCTGACTTTACAGCGCCAACATCGCCGCGGACCATAACGGATACGAGTCCGCTTCCGATTTTTTCGGTGCCGATGAGAACAACGTTTGCGGCTTTAACCATAGCATCCGCTGCTTCAATTGCGGCAACAAGGCCTCTGGTTTCAACCATACCCAATGCTTCAAGTGCCATATTTTTTTCCTCCTATTTTTTATATTACCCTATGCGGGATTTTTATTGAATGGACGGAAGGATTTTCTCCACATCGCCGTGAGGACGGGGAATTACGTGGATCGCAACAACCTCGCCGAGCTTGGCTGCAGCGCTTCCGCCGGCTTCGGTGGCGGCTTTTACGGCGCCAACGTCACCGCGGACCATAACGGATACGAGTCCGCTTCCGATCTTTTCAGTGCCGATGAGAACAACATGCCCAGCAGCGCGAAGCTTACTGCGAGGGTCGCTGCAGTGAACGTCTTGCCTTCGCCCGAGGTGGTAG
>CAJMLN010000008.1 GCA_905214315.1 uncultured bacterium
CAGTGCGGCCAGTCCGGCCGCCGAAGCGAGCATTGCTTTAATGATCCCAATAGTCTTTTGTTTTTCTTCTTATTACTGGCGCTGCTTTTTACCGATAACAACAACTGCAGTTTAAACGGATGTGCAGCAAACACAAACAATAATAATTTCAATTCCTGCGGTACCTGCTGATATTAAAAACAGCGGTTATTTTACACCACATCCTTCAGCCGCGCAAAAAACAGGGCTTTGACGAAAAGCGTCAAAGCCCTCTGCATCTAAATTTCCCTTGTTTATTCTATTATATGCTTATATGAGCATGTATGTTTATTTCGTACCGAACACCTTTTTGATGGCCTCCAGATATCCATAGCCATACTTTTTCTCCGGCTCCAAATAACCTCCCTCGGTCCACTCGTTCCAGGCGTACAGAGTTACAATTTTATTGCGGTTTTTACCGGCGTCCAAAAAGTCCTTGCTCATCTGCAGGGCCTTTTCAAATTCCTCGGGCGTGTTTTCGCTCATAATCGTGCAATAATACCCGCCGTTGGGATCCGCCACATATTCTTCCTCAGGATCAAACCGTCCGCTGGAATCCCAGCCCATGGAAACATTGGGGTAGTATTCCACCGAAAACGTATCTTTAAAGGTTTCCCAATAGGGTACCGCTCCGTCACGCCACTCGGCATACGGTGCATAAAGCGGCGCCTTGGGTACAAAGTTATGAATCCACACATAGCTGGTAACACTGTTTCCCCGGCAAAGCTCCACAGCCTTGTTTTTATCGCTGCCGGTCAGCGCTTCGTTCTGCAGGCCCCATTCCACAAAATTTATATGCAGCTTATATCCCTTAGCCGCCGCCTTATTGCGGAAGGATTCAATCGCCTCAGCCGCCTGCTGCATGCCGCCCAGACCCTTTACAAACGTAGAAAGCTCATACAGGGAGAAATACTTGCCGCCGTCCACTTCCCAGTATTCCGGCAGATGAAAATAATTTTCAATAACATAATCCGTCAGCAGCTCCCACCGCTCGCGGGAAAGCTCTCGGTGATTGCACAGCATCAGGCCAAATTTCATTCTGCTTCTGTTTTTTGCCTTTAAAAAGCCCTTTTCCAAGGCAGAATGCAGGAACTTGCCGGTATCCTTGCCGTTCATATCCCAGTACCAATCATAAATAAACACGTCGATTCCGTGATCGGCAGCCGCATCGATCTGAATCTCACTGGTTTTGGGGTCTGATTCATCCAGATACCCCCACACGGGAACTTTGGGCTGGTTATGACCGGGAAAACGCGGCACCGCATGCTTTAAAACATCCCACTCGCTCCAGTCCCGGCTTTTGCCCAGCAATTCTTCATGCTGAGGATCGTGATGCCACTGGGGAAAATAATAGGCTGCTACCGTATACTCTTTTTTCATATCAGTTCTCTCCAAACACACTTTTTATCGCTTCCAAATATCCGTATCCGTTTACCGAATCCGGCTCCAGATAGCCGCCCTCGGTCCATTCGTTCCAGGCGTACAGGGTTACAATTTTGTTCTTTGCATCGGTGTCATCTATATGGCGCTTAGCCGCCAGCAGTGCGCGCCGGAATTCTTCGGGCGTGTTATTCTTAATAATGGAGGAAAAATACGGCGTATGCAGAATTTCATATTCGCCCGAAAGAGTATGGTACATCAGCGGGCCGCCGTCATAATATTTCATGGTTTCCGGACAGCGCGGCGAGGGATCCCATCCCATGGAAACATGAGTGTGATACGGTACCGGATATTTCTGCTCAATCTTTTTCATTTCCTCGTAAGCGCTTTCCGCCCACTTGCTGTAATCTCCGCAGGGCCACTGCGGCACAGTATTGTGTGCCCAAACATAGCTGGTCAGCGCGTCGATCCCCAGCTTTTCAATCAGTTCCTTAGGATCCAGCTCCTTGCAGCAAAGCTCCTGCAGTCCCCATTCCACCGCCACCAGGTGAATTTTCAAACCTGCGTCCGCCGCTTTCTGGCGGAAAATCCGCATCAGCTCGGCAGCTTTCTCCACACCGCCCCAGGCATGTACCTGCTTGCCCAGTTCATAAATTGAATAGTAGCAGGCGCCGTCCACTTTCCAGTAGTTCGGCTGCTTAAAATATTCGTTGATGATATAATCAAACATTCCCAGGGTATCGTCATAATCCTTTCCGCCGCCGCACTGCATCAGGCCGAATTTCAGCCGGCTGCGGCTGGGCGCCTTCAGGAACTGCTCCAGCACGGTATTATTGCCCCGATAGCCCCAGTCAAAAATAAATGCCGTAAGGCCGTAATCGGCCGCAGTGTTGATTTGAAGCTCCACCGTATCCATCTGGGAGTCATCCAAATATCCCCACATGGGAATTTTCGGCTGTGCATGGCCCGGAAACCGGGGAATCGCCCGCTTGGTATATTCCCACTCCGTCCAGCCTTTGCCGCGCTTGATATCATTGTATTCTGTAGGATGCCAGTTGGACCAATGATAACAGGCCACATCATATTTTGCCATAAATACTTACCGCCTTCTTTTTATTTTACTGCCGAAAATCCTCCGGCAGCAACATTACTCCTATTTTAAAAGTTCACAGCAGTAAAGTCAATAGGCAATTGCTATATTTTAAAATTTTTTATATTTTCACAACGGACAAAAGCGCTGTTGCCGGCCGCCGCCGTTTTACCACAAAGCTTCCTTAAAAAAGGAAGCTTTGCATGCCGCGCCTTTCGCTGCCGGAAAAGAAAACGGCCTTCAAACCGGATTCTCCAGGCCCAAACGGCGCAGTGCGTGCAGAAAATAGAGCATACAGCTGGAATACCACTGAGAGCACTCTGAAGGCTCGCCGGTAATCGGGTGCAGCTCCTGCCCGAAACGAAGGATATCCTCCCGGCACCAGGCGGAAATCCATGCGCGCATCATCCGGTTCATTTCCTCCCCGCGGCCGTAAAAATCCATCCAGCGCAGTGATCGCAGCGCCACCAGCCCCTGGGAATAAAAGCCCCAGGAGTTTCCCTTGTGCCGCTGCTGCCAGGTCGGATCGGAAACAGAGACGGCCGGAAACGGATACGGCGTACCGAACTCCTTCGGATCAGCCAAATACCGGGTATAAATTTCATCCGCCAGCTCCTTCTCCAATACATGCTCGCAGAACAAGGAAGTAATGGAAATGCTCCTTACCGGTATTTTACGGTCATTTTTATCCACATCGTAAAAAAAGCAGGTTTCGGGATCAAAGCAGATATCAAACAGCCGCCGCTTTACCTCTTCGGCTTTCTTCTCCCAGGCGGCCGCCTCGTCCAACCTGTTCAGTTTTTCCGCCATACGCGCCAGCGCCCGGCGGGAGCCGTAAAACACGGCGTTGATATCCGGGGCCAAAACCGGCGCACAGCCGCAGCCTACCGGGTAGCCCTCGGGCAGGTTCTCCGCCTTTTCCCTGCAGGGAGCCGCCGGATATTTCATCCCCCAAAGGCGGCTGCTGTTGTCATGGCCGCTGTCAAAGCCGCAGAACATTTCCACCAGCCCCGCGCCGCGGGTCATACGGTTGCGGCAAAGCCATTCATCCCACCGGCAGCAGGAGGCATAATAAGCGCCCAGATCCTCCTGCGAATTCATCTGCCAGGCTTCATAGCACAGCGACGCAAAGGAAACGCACTCCTGCAGCTGGGTATAGAATACATGAATTTCATTTCTGCCCTCCAAAATACTGTCATCAATAATATTGCAGGGAAGACGGCCGTCCTCTCGCTGATGCTCCATAAAAAAGCGAACCTGCGAAGCGGCGATATCCGCGTCCTCAGGGTATAGCTGCGCCCAGGCCAGCGCGTCAAAGGTATGCTCCAGCCAGTAGCCGGGATATGTAGTGGAAATCAAAAAGAGCCGTCCGTTATGCTGGGGAATCCGGCGAATATGCTCCTTTCTGATGCGCTCCAGCACCATTTTCCGGTACGGCGCGGTCATTTCCGGCGTAATAAACTGTTTTTCCATTGCAGCCTCCTTTATGTAATATAAAATTAAAAAACCTATCCTCGGGGAATTTTTTGCAAAGACCGGCAGACCAAAAAGTCAAGGCCTCCGGCGTTTTCCGCCGGCGGTCCTGACATCCTGAAACTTATACCGTTACCTGCAGACCCCCGGCTTCGTCCGCGTCCACGGTAATCGTAGCGTTGATATTCAATTCTTTGGAAAGAATCGTCCGTGCAATCATTGTTTCCACATGGCTCTGGATATACCGCTTCAGCGGCCGGGCGCCGTAAACCGGATCAAACCCGTGCTCTATAATATACTCTTTTGCCCTTTGGGTAATATGCAGCTTTAAAGAACGGTCGGCCAGCCGCTCCTGCAGATGCCGGAGCATGATATCAATAATCTGGCCCATATCCTCCTTGCGCAAGGGCTTATAGAACACAATTTCATCCAGACGATTCAAAAACTCCGGCCGGAAGCTGTTTTTCAGCAAAGAGGACACGCCGTCCTTTGCCTGCTGTGAGATCTCGCCGTCAGCGTCTATTCCCTCCAGCAGCAGCTGGGAACCCAGATTGCTGGTAAGAATAATCACCGTGTTTTTAAAATCCACCGTACGGCCCTGGGAATCGGTGATCCGTCCGTCATCCAGCACCTGCAGCAGAATATTGAAAACATCCGGATGCGCCTTTTCAATTTCATCAAACAGGATGACCGAATACGGCTTTCTTCTTACCGCCTCCGTCAGCTGTCCGCCCTCATCATAGCCCACGTATCCCGGAGGAGCGCCGATCAGCCGGGATACGGAGAATTTTTCCATATATTCGCTCATATCGATGCGAATCAGATTATGCTCGTCATCAAACAGACTCTCCGCCAGCGCTTTGGCCAATTCCGTCTTTCCTACGCCGGTAGGTCCGAGGAACAGAAACGAACCGATAGGCCGGTTGGGATCGCCGATGCCCGCGCGGGAACGAAGGATCGCCTCGCTGACCTTTGTCACAGCCTCGTTCTGACCGATCACGCGCTGATGCAGAATTTCATCCAGATGCAGGATTTTTTCGCGCTCGCCCTCCACCAGCTTTGCCACCGGGATTCCCGTCCATTTGGCTACGATCCCTGCGATTTCCTCTTTGGTAACCGTATCGCGCACCAGGCTGCTGCTTGGCTTTTCCGCCCTCTCCTCGCTCTTTTTCTGTGCTTCCTCCAGCTTTTGCTCTAAGGCGGGCAAAACGGAGTAGCGCAGCTTTGCGGCCTTTTCATACTCATAATTCCTCTGGGCGGCCTCAATATCGCTTTGCGTCTGATCGATTTGTGTTTTGATATTCTTTACCGCATCGATCTCCTGCTTATCCGCCTCCCAGGCCGCCTTCATGCCGTTAAAATTCTCCCTGGCCTCGGCCAGCTCTGCCTTCAGCTTTTCCAGCCGTTCCCTGGAAAGCGTATCCGTCTCTTTGGAGAGTGCCATTTCTTCAATCTCCATCTGCATAATCCGGCGCCGGACATCGTCCAGCTCTGCAGGCATGGAGTCAATCTCGGTACGGATCAGTGCGCAGGCCTCATCCACCAGGTCAATCGCCTTATCCGGCAGGAACCGGTCGGTGATATAACGGTTGGAAAGCGTAGCCGCGGCTACCAGCGCGTTATCATGGATCTGCACACCGTGGAAAATTTCATACTTCTCCTTTAATCCCCGCAGGATGGAAATGGTATCCTCCACATCCGGTTCATCCACCTGCACCGGCTGGAACCGCCGCTCCAGCGCGGCGTCTTTTTCAATATACTGGCGGTATTCATCCAACGTGGTCGCACCGATGCAGTGCAGCTCGCCGCGGGCCAGCATGGGCTTTAACAGGTTGCCCGCATCCATGGCGCCGTCGGTCTTTCCCGCGCCTACGATCGTATGCAGCTCATCGATGAACAGGATAATCCTGCCCTCGCTGCTTTTAATCTCATTCAGCACCGCCTTCAGCCGTTCCTCAAATTCGCCCCGGAACTTTGCACCGGCGATCAGGGAGCCCATATCCAGAGAAAAGATCGTCTTTTCCTTTAATCCCTCGGGAACATCTCCCCGGACGATCCGCTGTGCCAGCCCCTCGGCAATAGCCGTCTTCCCTACGCCCGGCTCCCCGATCAGCACCGGATTGTTCTTTGTTTTTCTGGAAAGAATCCGGATGACATTCCGGATCTCGGCGTCCCGCCCGATTACAGGGTCCAGTTTTCCTTCTTTGGCCCTTTCCACAAGGTCAAAGCCGTATTTATTCAGCGCGTCATAGGTTTCCTCAGGATTATCGCTGGTTACCTTCTGTCCGGCCTTTACCTGATCCAGCTCCTTTGCAAAGCTTTCTTTGGTAATATGGAACTGGCGAAAAATCTCTTTCAGCTTCGCAGTGGGGTTCTGTAATACTGCCAGCATGATATGCTCTACCGAAACATATGCGTCTCCGTTTTTCTGCGCAAGCTTTTCCGCCAAAGCTAAAATTTTATCGGTTTCAGGCGAAATATAAACCTTATCCGGCTCTCTGCCGCTGCCGCTTACTTTAGGAAAGCCCTCAATCACAGCATCCAGTGCTGCGGCAAGTCTGTCGGTATCAATCCCCACTTTATTCAAAAGGCTTCCGATCAGACCTCCGTTCTGGTCAACCAGCGCATATACAATATGCTCCGGTGCAATCTGCATATTCTGGTTTTCCACCGCGATTCTGTGCGCAGTCTGCACGGCTTCCATTGTTTTTTGTGTAAATTTGTCCGTCATATTAAATCTACCCCCTTATTCAGATATTCCCTGTACATGGTTTCCATTGCATTCTCATCGTATCGGCCGCTTAAATATCCCTTCATAACAGCGTCAAACATTCGGATATAATTTGAAATGGCATCGGCGATCTGGCGGCTGGTATAATTTTTATCCTGCGGAACGTTAATGCTGCGGATAAAGCGCCCCTCATATAACGCATAGCGTATTCCGAGATTCCCGACATACTGTTTTTCCATATGTGCCCACAGCTTAAAGAAACGGTTCATTGCCTCAATCAGCGACGGCGACTGCGTGCGGAATACCACGCTCAGCTGGCCGATGGCACTGCCGTCGGGCTCCCGGTACAGCTCCACCTCGTATTTGATCGTAGGCCGATACCGATACTCCAGGCTGCTTTTCAGTGACATGGTACTCTGGTGCGGCGCGACATAAGGCACAATATCCGCCTCACAGCCGTTGATAAAATCCTCAATTGTTTTAAAAATATTGCTGATACGCATTTCCGGCGTGGTAAAGGAAACATATTCCGCAAGAATCTGGTTGATCAGGTTAGATCGGTTCGTATTCTGCTGCAGCGCCTGCCGGTCGATCTCCCGCACTACCTCATCCATCAGCATTACACTGTATAAACTCTTACTCAAAGATAATCTCCTCCGTTTCCAACCTCAGAGCCTCTTGACCCTTTGGATGGTTTTATTATAACTCTTGTTAAACAATTTTGTCAATAGTTTTATATAAATTATTTATCGATTTTTATATATTTCATTTCAATTTATGTGTTATCCCATGCTCTTCCCTCTGTTTTTTTGCCGTTTAGGTGATAAATTTTTGTAAAAATTTTTTTATTTTGGATATTGACTTTTCACTTTGCCCCGTGTATAATGAAAGTGTAAAGAAAAAGAAAGAGGGAGTCCAATGGTAATTTAAAATTTTCAGCCTTAAAATTTTAAAGAAAGACGTGAATCCAATGGGACAGTAATTTGATAAAGCAAGCTTCTGTAAAGGACGGTATGATCGTATGTTCAGAAATGCAGTTTTTATCAAGCTTTAAAAAAGAAAGAGGGAGTCCAATGATAACCGTCTAAGCAGATTTCCTGCTTCTTTGTAATTTAGTTTTCCCCTTTTGTAAATTTTTATGGAGTGATATAGATGTTTCTTCTCCTTTCCGTTTACAAAATTTAAAAGGAAGATGTGAGTCCAATGTTTCATTCAGCAAAAAAACTGAATACAGCATAAAATGAATGATTTTTCTATTGAACCAATAGAAGTGAACGATATCTAAAAGGTATAAAACAACCCCGCGGACAGACTGTCCGCGGGGCTTCTTATTGCCGCGTCTCCGCCGGCTTACGGTATTTTCTCATCCTCCAGAGCCGGAAGATTCCACTTATAATACGCTGAAAAACAGCGGATAAGCAAAACCACAGCTGCACCGATTCCCGCCGCAGCCGAGGCGCCCGTAAATTTCCACAGCGCCAGGCATACGACCGCGCCGGTCAAAGACGCCAGCGCATAGATATGCTTTACAAAAATATACGGAATATCCCCTGCCAGCGTATCCCGCAGCACACCGCCGCCCACGCCGGTAATGATTCCGATAAAAATATGCAGCATAAAATTGTATTCCGGAAACACGGCCACCGAGGCCGTTACGCCCACTACCGTAAAGGCGCCCAAGCCAATCGAATCCATCAAAAACAGCAAAAACTCATAAAGCTTCTTCCGCCGCATAATCGTCCGGCGCAGGGGCGCAATCAAAAATACAGCAACGGTAACCGTTGCCGTAATCGGATAAACCGGCTGACTGAACACCGCGGGCGGCGTTTGTCCTAAGATAAGATCGCGCAGCACACCCCCGCCGAAGCAGGTGATCAGCGCCAATACATACGCGCCGAAAATATCCATTCTTTTGCGCATGGCCGTTACCACGCCGGAAACCGCAAAGGAAATCAGCCCCAAAATCTCAAGGATAACAAGAAACATATAACAAATCCCCACACTGATGAATCGCTTAAAAACCAGACTAATCGTAACACATTCTATCCATAATGTCAATTATGCGGGTGAAAATATTCTTGTAAAACCGCCTGGGTTGATGCTATAATATTAAAAAGATCTGTTTGGATCTTTTCAGATAAAGAACAGGATAACGCCGCCGAAGGGACGCCTTCTTTGACCATGCTGCTTTATACCGCGCTATCCTAACGGACTTTTTATTCATTATGTACAATTTTCGGCGCCCTGTATGATTCTGCCTCTTGAAAGGAACCTCTTTATGGAATATACCAAAAGCAGCCGCTACGATAAGCAGCTGATACAAAACAAAATTATGGGCCCGAATCCCATAAAGCTTGAAGAAGAGCTGCTTTACAGCCATCGCCTCCCGGCAGACGCTGTCGTTATGGATTTAGGCAGCGGCCGCGGCCTTACAAGCCTTTTCCTTGTAAAAGAATACGGTTTTAGAGTTTTTTCGGTGGACCTGTGGAGCGATCCTTCTGATAACAAACGTTTTTTTGAAGAAATGGGTTTTTCATCAAAACAGATTATCCCCTTAAAGGGCGATGCGGCTTCTCTTCCCTTTGCCGAAGAATTCTTTGACGGAATCGTCAGTATTGATTCCTATCACTATTTCGGACGGGATAATAATTTTTTAAAAGATAAATTGCTGCCTTTGATAAAGCATAACGGTTATCTCTATATTGCAGTTCCCGGGATGAAAAAAGATCTGCACGGCTCGCTTCCTCCCGAACTTTTATTGTTCTGGACAAAAGAGGATCTGGATATGATCCATGACTGTTCCTGGTGGCGCGGCTTGATAGAAAAAACGCCCGGAATAGAAATCATCTCTATCCGTGAAATGGAAAGCAATGAAGAGGTATGGAACGACTGGCTTGCCTGCGATAATGAATATGCCCGCGGCGACCGTAAAATCTTTGAAGCCGGAGGCGGTAAATATTTGAATTTTATTGCCATCATCCTGAAACGGCTATAATCAAAAAGCAGCGAGAAAATATTTCGCTGCTTATAATGGAAAAGCACAATACATCCGTTCGGGAACCCCCTGCTCGTCATGCACCGTCGTAAAAAATTCCCAGCCGCACTTTTCGTAAAACGCAGTATGGTCCGTTACCAGGTACAGGCGCTCTATCCCCATCCGCGCCATATCCTGTCTGATAAAATTCAAAAGCTTTCTGGCAATTCCCCGTCCGCGGCAGGGCGGCTCCACAAACAGCGCACAGACATTGGGGGAAGTCATGAAAATCATTTTCTATCACGCCCGCGCCGGCAATCACCCTCTGCTTTCGGTCTGTAACCACATACCATTGAGGAATTGCTTTTTCATTTTCAACACAGCTTCGTATGCTCTCCCTATATGCCTCTAAGGGGACGTTCCACTTTTGACTGAACCATTCTGCGGCGCACTCTGACAATTCCGGATTTTGCCGAAGCAGCTTTATTTCCCCTGTTTCTTCCTCAAGCATCATAGCCCTCCTACTGTGCCGTATTCGTATTGATATAGGCGATAATATCCGCTAAAAGCGCCTGAAACTCCGGCATTTCCGGGTCATTACAGGTAATCATCATTTCCACATACGCATAATCTTTTTGATATCTGACTATCGTATAATATTCGTATACAGGAAAAAATATCCCCGGGCGGCGCTGTAAATTCCAGCTGTTGTTACAAAGGTATGCCCCCTCCTCCAGGGTAACATACCGATTGTACGGATCAGTCGCAACGATTTTCCGGGTGATTTTTTTGCTGGAAAACGTGCTTCCCTCTACATGGTAGGCAGCTTTAAAATCATTCTGTTCAAATTCCCGCGTAATGATCGTATCAAAACCAAAATACGTCATCTTTTTTTCATCGCAAATATGAACCTTGTCCAAAAAAGCTTCGCGCCAGACCTCTTCGGAAAGTACAATTTTCTCCGGCAGGTGCACATGTTCAATGGCGTACATGTACCATACATTTGCCGATACAAGGAGCGCAGCCAGCACACAAAAAACAGTAATGCAAAGAATCCAATCTTTTTTTCTCATAAAAAATTCCTTCTTTTTCTCGTTACTCTTCTTTCTCAAACAGAAATCCCTGCCTTATACGTATGGTATCATATAAAATGTGGTATGTCAATCCCCCTGCGTTTGTCTTCCGGGTAAAAAAAGAAACCATATTGTTATGGTTTCTCTCCTCTTTATGCCTCCAAAAGGGCGTTCTGCTCTTCAATATATCCATTAAAATAAGCGGCGATCTCATCTAAAAGCAGCTTAAATTCCGGTTTTCTCGGGTCATTGCAGGCAATCGTAACAACAATAAATACATCTTCTTTTTGATAACAAATACGCGATTCATACTCATAGGATGGAATAATTGTTCTCTTTGTTTTTTTACGTAAATACCAAATTTCATTGGTCATATACGCGCCGTCATCCAAGATTAAATACATATCGGCACCGGATTGAGCCTCCTTTTGAATTCCATCCATATGACTAGCCAATCCACCGCTGCAAACGGCTTTAAATCCATTCTTTTTAAACTTTTTTACAGCTTCATCCTGTGGAAGATAATAGGATATATACCGCTTCCCTCTATATTCCTGTATTTTTCCCGTAAACGCTTCCTGCAAAACTTCATCGGGAATTTCAAGAGTATCCGGCAAATGCACATGCTTTAGGCAAAACGCATACCACGCCGCCGTCAGGAAAATCAACAGCACACAGCCAATGGATATAAGGCATAAGACCAACTTCTTTTTTCCCATAACCATACGCAAGTCCTTTCTTTACGCATTGCCCATTGCTTCATAATTCATACGATACGTATATTCCTGTAAATAAGAATACCCTGTAAATACCTTATTGACGCTGGGCAGCTGATAATAGGAAACACTTTCAACGGGATGTTCATAGTTCCCCGAAAGCACATGCATACAATAAGCTACCAGCACATTATACAGCGATTCATCAATAATTCCTAATTTTTCTGAACCGGGCGCATTTTTATCTATGATTCCTCTTTTATCTGAACGGTATATACGATATTCAAAACCGCCGTAAGCAGATTTTCGTAAAAGACATATGGAAATCGTAACATCCTTTTGTATTGTTTCCGGCAGATCATATAGATAGGTCAAATCATTATTAAATTTTACAACATCAGAAAAATAAGCCTGTTCAGCTTCCATTACAGTTTCATAAATATCTGTAACTGTAAGAATTGGACCAATTTTTTTAGAAAAAGCATTACCAAAAATAATTTCTATTGCCTTTTTTATACCCGCCAATTCTAGTATTTTTTGTTCCTCCCACCACGCCTTTTGAGCAAGTTCATTCAACATATTTTTTAACGGAACCAACATGCTCTTTGTAAATGTAAAAATCAATTCATATTGACCTTTCGGGTTCATACGCGCCATTCTGTCATAATACCACGCAGCGGCTTCATCTCCAGTATAATTTCCCATTCCCTGATAGGAATAATATTTCAAGAAAGGCTTATCATTAATAACAGGCGTCGTCGCATTATTTATATCTGTACTATCCGATAACTTATACATCACAAAATCATCTATATATAAAACCTGACCCTCTATCGCATCAATAGTGTCAAGCATCCAGAAAAAGTCTCCTCTATGAATATCATCACTTGTAACGGCAAAGCTGCCCTGAATACATTTCCATTGACCGGAAAATAAATTTGCGTCGGCAATCACCCCAAAATAATTTTCCTCATACTTCTGAATAAAAGAAGTGTTTTCACATCCGCGAACAATACTTCTTCCATATTTAAGGCAGGTATCATCCAATTCACTTACCATTACCCAAACTGTAACAGAATAGATTCCCGGACCTCCCTGATAGAAAATATCATCCAGCTGCAATGCCGGAGAATGCCATGCTTGTGTTCTTCCCGTCATTTTTAAGCAAGAATTGCCCGTATGAGACGTTTCTCTTGTATATGCAATTTCTCCGCCGTACTTGGCAAACCACCCGGACTCTGTAACAGAATCCACTGTTTCAAAGTTAAAACTCCAGCGCTGATTGATACCCTGTATCTGTATCAATAATACCGACGCCAAAATTGCTAAAACAAGTAAAAAAGAAATAAGAGAGTGTATTCTCCGCTTTCCATAATGATTAATATTTTTTATAATCAGCACTTCCTTCCAAATATTACTACATACTAAGGAAAAAAGCAATGCAAAGCTCTTTTGTTCACAAAAAATTCAAAATTAAAGCCGGATTCCGAAACTTTCGGAACCCGGCTTTAAACCTTTTTTGCCGCGCTGCTAAATCAGCCGCGGGCATACTCTTTCATACACATATTCTGCAGCTGCATAAGCGCCTCGCCGAAGCGCTGAAAATGCACAATTTCTCTTTCCCGCAAAAGCGCCAACGGTTCGATTACGCTTCTGTCGTTGGTAAGATTCATCAGCCGTTCATATGCCGCGCGAGCTTTTTGCTCGGCGGCCATATCGTTTGTCAAATTGGCAATGGGGTCATCCAATACCTGAATGTAGCCGGAATTCCAAGCTTCTCCTGATGGGCTCTGCTGGAATACGCCCTTGCCCCGAGTGGCATAATAATCGCCAAGACCGGCCGCCCGCATTTCCTCGGCAGTGGCGTCTTTGGTCAACTGATAGATCATAGTTCCAAGCATTTCCCAGTGTGCAAGTTCTTCCGTACCGATATCGTTCAGCAGCGCCTTGGTTTCAGGCGTAGGCATGGTGTAGCGCTGTGCCAGATATTGCTGTGAAGCGGAAAGCTCACTGTCTGGTCCGCCATACTGTGCAAATAAAAATTTAGCCATTTGAAGGTCACCCTTCATAATGTTTACGGGAAACTGTAATTTTTTTTCATATATCCACATACTATCTCCTCCTTAATTCTCCCAAGGCCACGGCGAATTCACCCATTGGAAGCTATCGCCCGCCGGCATATTGCCGAAATTTAAAAGAGGCCCGTAGTTTTTATAATATTCCTCGCGCAATTCTTTTTGCTGCTGCGCATACGTGTTATAAAGTGAAAGCGCCTGTTGGCAATCCGGATGCGTATCCAAATACAAATTCAGCTCCACCAGTGTAAAACTGATCTCCTGAAGTTTTTTGATCATTTCCTGCTGCGTCATTAGCTTTCCCTCCTATACGGCCGGTGAAGCTCCGTCCATATCGTACCCATTTTCAAGCCCTCTTCCGGCGATACGGGGTTTGTAAACTGTTGATACGGAACATATGCCTGTGCCAGCGGAAACATATTTAAACATTCTATCTGATCTTGCTGCAAGCAATTATTTTGCATATCCTGTTTATCCTTTCCATGAAAACTTAGCAGAAATCCCTGCTGCTTTATTATATGAATATCCTGCGAATTTTGTCATTTTACGTATAATAAAAAATAAAATTCATATACTTGAATGCATTCATATTATCTTGGAGGTAACAACACATGACCGATTATGAAGTTCTGGAAATTATGCCTACCGCAACAATCGATGAAATTCATGACGCCTACATCCGGCAGGTAAAAAAATATCACCCTGATAAGTACACGGGAACCGCCTTTGAAAGCCTGGCCGCGGACAAAATCAAACGGATCAATTTGGCATACGCGCGCCTGCGAAGTATTCTTCCGGAGAATCCCTGTCCGCAGCTAAGACATCAAAACGGCGTCTACGGCGCCTCCGCGGCGGCTTCCATGAAAAAAATATAGCAAAAAAGGCTTCTCAAAAAATTGGGAAGTCTTTTCTTGTACAAAATTTCCGGGATAATTTTTTCAAACCGTTTTTTTCAAAAAAAGCTTCCGTGCAAAAACGGAAGCTTTATCAGGTATGCCGCTGTTAATTGCTGCAGCCGCACATGTCGCCCATTGCCGGCGGGAAAATAGGTAAATTGAAAAATTCGTCACAGACCTCTGAAGCAAATTCTTCACAGGGCGGAATCTTACAAAAGCCATAGGCCGGAACCAGAAGTTCAACATCAGCTACAATCTTCAAGATAATTGTAACACAGGCAGTAAGTGCAAAGGTATTATCGCCTACATAGCAGCCCATTACACAGATCGCGCTTACGATGTTATCCACCTCAAAGGGAATAATGGATTCATCCGGTACAAAAAGCACCACGTCCTTGGCCACCGTAATAACACCCCTGCCGCTGCCCTCTTTACCGCAACTATCCTCAAAGAGAATCTCTACCGGAATATCCACTTTGCAGCGTACCCGGGCAAAATTGGGTCTGTCGCAGATCCTGTCAATGCACAGATCTCTGATTCTTCCCTTAGTAGAAGTGCTGCGGCAGCTGATAAAGGTTACGGGGGCTTCAAATTTTGTGTTTCCCGGGCAAATATCGGTAAGTTTTACATTTATGTTATCCAACTGCTCCTGCTGCATACAGGAATCATAAATCTTTTTTACCTGAATGCATACTCTTTCGGTTAAACCGTTCGTGCAGTCGCCGCTGATTCTGCCGGGGCAAACATCGCTTTCACCGTTTCTGTATGAATAAAATGACATAACGCTCCTCCTTCTTTCAAAATTTATTTCTTTTGTACAGTTATATCTTATGCCGGTGTTTTTTTAAGTGTGAATTAAACCACAATAAAATCGCTTAAAACATAGCCGGTCGCGCCCATATAGTTTACCCTGTACCAAGAGCCGGAAGAATCCAGAATTCGCACCGTGCTTCCATCAGGAATTCTGCCGATAATGGACGCCGTCACCGAAGGTGCCGAGCGCAGGTTCAAATTGCTTCCGCTGGTATTCACCGTTCCGGTCCTTGTAGTTTGATTGGAAACACAGGTACAAAGATAATTGGCCGACGCATATCCTTCTACAGCATTGTACCGCAAACGCGCCCATCCGTTCTGCGGACGTTCCAACAGCAACGCCAGTTGTCCCGAGGGAATCCTTCCGACGACCTGCGTATTGATATTTGCACCGGAGCGGATATTCAGCGGACTTCCATCATTTGTACATGCATTCACATAAGCATTTATTTGAATATTTGTTGCAGTATTCAAGTTTTCCCCTTTTATATTGCAGACCTCTTTAAATGGAAGACCAAAGTATGTCGTCAATCCCTGTGCCAACGCGCGTGCAATATTTTGTATGTTCTGTTTAATCCATTCGGCATCCTGCAAATTATCATGATAGCCAATCTCCATAAGTACAGCGGGCGCCCTGGTTCTGCGTACTTCTGCAATGGTGGTGGTAGGCACGATGTATACCAGCTCCGGATCCGGGTAAATCTGCTTCAGACTGTTCACCAGCGCTTCGGCCGCCTGTCTTCCCTGTACGCTTGTAGGATAATAATAGGCTTGAATCCCCCTGAACTGTCCTTCTTTTCCTTCCGGCGATGCATTGGAATGCAGCGCCAAATGAAGATTGTAATTGCCCATATTGGATTGTGCAATGGCGTTTGCCAGCGTGTTTGGCAGGCGCGAGCGCGTATACCCGATGCCGTTTACCGTAAGGTACGGCTCCAGCGCATCGGCAAGATATCCCATAAACTGTGCTTCTGTTCCGCCGTTTACGTAATAGTTCCCCGTTTGCAGCGACGGACTTAAAAATATATCAGGCATAAAATTCCCCCTTATAAAAATACTATTAAATTTATATGTTGTTCCCTTGGCTTTTGTTCCTTATTTTTCTTGCAAGAAGTTATATTTTTTACTATAATAATTATAATATTGATAGATACCTTAATAAAACACAGGAGGAAGAAACAATGTATCAATTCGGCGAATTTTCAAAACAAACCTTAGAACAGCTTTCCGGCAAAGGCGTTTTCTTTACCGTAAAAAGCGGAAACAAAATCAACACCATGACAATCGGTTGGGGCTCCTTAAGCCAATATTGGGGAGAAGAAATCTTTATTGCACCGATCCGTCCCAGCCGCTATACCTTTGAGCTTTTAAAAAACACCGATGAATTTACCGTAAGCGTCCCGGCGCAGGGTCAAATGGACGAAGCGCTTAAAATCTGCGGAAGCCGCTCCGGCCGGGATACCGACAAGCTTGCCGCGGCCGGTTTGTCCTTAAAAGCGGCAAAGGAAATCACTACGCCGGTGATCGACGGATGTAATATTTATTACGAATGTAAAATAGTATATTCTGCCGACCTTATAAAAGACGGTCTTCCCGAGGATATTCTGAAGCGCGCCTATCCCGCGGAGGATCTGCACCGCCTGTTTTTCGGCAGAATTATAGCCTGCTATCAGTAAATGGACAGAGTCATTCTGCACTGCGACTGCAACTCCTTTTATGCCTCTGTAGAGACCGTGCTGGATCCCGGTTTAAAAAACGTGCCGATGGCCGTATGCGGCGATCCGCAAAGCCGTCACGGAATCATTTTAGCCAAAAATGAACTGGCCAAGCGTTTCGGCGTGCAAACGGCGGAAACGATCTATGCAGCAAAGAAAAAATGCCCCGGGCTGGTTTTGGTAGCGCCGCACCGAAAAATGTACAGTGAATTTTCAAAAAAAGCCAATGATATCTATAAAGAGTATACCGATATGGTGGAACCCTTCGGCATTGATGAATCCTGGCTGGATGTCACAGGCAGCCGCCTGCTTTTCGGCAGCGGCAAAAAAATTGCCGACGAGCTCCGGCAGCGGTTTAAAGCAGAGCTGGGAATCACCTGCTCGGTAGGCGTTGCCTTTAACAAATCCATGGCGAAGCTGGCAAGCGATTACAAAAAGCCCGACGCTACCACCGTAATTACCCGGGAAAATTTTAAAAGCCTGGTTTATCCGCTGCCGATCTCCTCTTTGCTCTATGCGGGAAGGCACACAACGGAAACATTAAAAAAGCTGTATATTTCCACCATCGGAGACCTTGCCTCGGCCAACCGCGGCACCATTGTAAAGCATTTGGGAAAAACAGGAGGATTGCTGTTCGATTACGCCTGCGGCATAGACGAGGAACCGGTAGAAAGTATTTACCGGGAATACGAACAAAAGTCCATCGGCTGCAGCCTTACCTTCAAGCAGGACCTGCACAGCCAGGAGGACATCAAATACGGTGTTATGACCGTTGCGCGGGAGCTTACCGGCCGGATGCGCCGGGTCCATGTAAAATGCACCACGCTCTGCACAGGGATCAAATATCACGACTTTACCTTTGCCAGCAAACAAATGCCGCTGGAATTTGCCACCAATCTTTTTTCGGAAATCACCGCAGCAGCTCTGCTTCTGATCCGGCAGCTGAACAAAAACAGCAAGCCTGTACGGATGATCTCCATTACAGGATCCCATTTAACTACTGACACCGCAGACCATACACAGCTGAGCTTTTTTGAAACAAACGAAACCCGGCATAAAAAACAGCAGCGGCTCGAAGACGCAATCGAAAAAATACGGCATAAATACGGGGTTTCATCTGTAGAAATCGGAGGACTCCTCGATAAAGATATGTAACGACAATTTATTGAAGTAAGTCCGTTTTTTTTGTCAGATTTTCTTGACAAGGCCACACAAAAATGTTAAGCTTTTATTAACGAAAATATTGGAGGTTATTTTTATGGATTCTTTTTGCACTAATTGCGGCACCCCCATTCCTGAAGGCGCCGTAAAATGCGCTTCTTGCGGCAAGGAATTTAACCAGGAGCAATCACAGGAACAGCCGACGCAGGAATCGCAAAACCAAAACCAGCAGGAGCAGCCGGCGCAGGTACCGAACGCTACGCCGGAGAAAAAAATAAAAAAGCCGATGCTCTACGGTATTATCGGTGCAGCGGCAGCAGTGCTTATTATACTGATTATTATCATCGCTTCTGTTGCCGGTAACGGTTATAAAAAAGCCATCGATAATTATATGGACGTTTTAATTTACGGTAAAGCCGATAAAATCGAAAAACTTGCCCCCAAAGAGTATTGGGACTACTGTGAAGAAAATTATGATACCGATATAACGGATATTATAGATCAGTTTGAAGACAGCTATGAATATTTATCCGACAACCTGGAAGAAGAATACGGAAAAAACGTAAAGGTACGCTATAAAATCACTGATAAAGATGATCTTTCCGATAAAAAACTGAATACCATCCGGGATAATTTGAAAGATGAATACGGAATTGCTAAAAAATCCGTAACTAAGGCTTATAAGATAGATGCCGAAATGACTTTAAAGGGTTCCGATGACGAGGACACAGAGGATATGACCCTGATTATTGTAAAAATCGGCGGCAGCTGGTATATTTGCAGCGAATCAGGCGATTTTTTCCTAGATTCTATTTTATAACAACCAATAACATAAAAAATACCTGATAAGTTTTATTTATCAGGTATCTTTTTTAAAATTTTAAAAATTTTCTTTCGGCCGCACATACCGCTGCAGCGATAGACCTCTTTTCCGTTTTGAAAGCACAGAATAACCGGAACGCCAAAAATACGGAAGGCTTCAGCAAGCAGAGGCTCCTGTTCGATATCTACAAGATATACTCCGGTTTTTTTCAGCAATCTGTAGATCTTTTTACAGCTTATACACCATCCTGATAAAAAGGCTATAACCGCATTGCCGTGAATGACAGATATAAATTCTTTCTTTCCGATTTCTATCAAAATCTTTTTCCTTTCTTTATCAAACAAAAACAACCGTAAAAAATTATTTCTGTACAAAACCGTATTGTCTAAAGCCTGTACGCCTGTCCGGTAATACGCTTATACCCCTCTGCCAAACGATCCCACTGCTGTTTGGTTATCCTTGATGACCCAACGCCAAAAAAATATTTTTCATAAAGATTCGCCATACACACACGCAGATACTTTCTATTATGCCAGGTACGATAAACAGGACCCACAGAGTTGTCCGCCGCCGCAAAAGCAAAAAATTCACTGCATATCTTCTCCGATATATCTTTTTGATACCGGATCCGCCATTCATGAGAATATTCTATAAAATATAAAACCAATTCTTCCTTGGGATACGCCATTACTTTATTGACTAATAAATGGTTCGTTTTTCCCCGATCACGCCAATCATGCATAATCGCAACCAATTCACGCAGCTGCCCTTTAAACTGAGCGTCCGGTAAATAAGGAAGCAGCGCTACATGCCACAGCCGCATTCTTTTCCCCGCCTTCATCGTCTGTTCCTATACAGTTTTCCCAATCTCATCTGTTTTTATTGGCAAAAAAGATCTCTTTTTACAGCAAAATCTTTTCCGGAATTTTTTTCTCTTTGAACATTTCTCAAAATTTCTGTCATGCGTTACCCTCCATTGTTTTTCAAAACTGAAAAAATATAAAAAGTCCCACCGAAAAAATCCAAAAAAAAGAGCGGATCAATCATCCGCTTCCTTTTCACTTTTTATAATATCGCCGGTTTTCGCATGAATCTCATACTCATACTCAAAAGCATTGGCTTCAAACTCGATCTCATAAACCGGAACGCCATGCTCATAATCCGTTTCGATATCCAGCTTTTTTGCCTCTGAAGCCTGAATCCCCGCATGTGCAAAAGCGATATCGCGGGCACGCTCTGCGCCGATCAGCGTACTCTCTGCCGGAATATTCTCCGGTACGGGAGTTGCATCGGGCTGAACCGCAGCCGGGAAATCATCATCCCGTTCTTTTTTATGTTCAAGAATATCTCCGGTCCGTGCTTCTATTTCATATTCATATGCAAAGCCATCCGCCTTAAAATCTATTTCATAAACCATCAGGCCATCTTCACAATCCAGCTTTATCCGAAATTCCCGCGCAACATCTGCCTGAATGCCGGCATGTAAAAGCGCATTCTCTTGCGCTTTCTGCGTACCGATATAATTCTTAGTGCTGGCATTTCCTACAGAGTCAATACTCTGCGGTATCGTCTGCCCTGAGGAAAGCAGCAAGTTCAGTTCATTGATAGAAAGAGGTACCAAGTTGTTAAAGCTATACGTTGGCTCAAGAGTAATAATCTGCTGAATAAGCTGTGCCTTGCCGGCCGTAATTCCATACTCCTGGGCGAGCGTTTGCAGCTGGCTGTCGGAAGAAACCGTCTGGCTCAAAACCGCACCGCTAAAAGTATCTGTTTGCAAAAGCGCGTTAACCTCCTGGGTAAGCTTTTCTTTCAGCCGTACGCTTTTCTCTTCATTGCTATGATCCACACTGATCAAAATAGAATTGGAAAGTTCACTGAGATATCCGTTTTTCAGCAAAGAACCGATCAATGCGTTTACAGTAATCTCCAAGCTGCTGCCTTCAAATTCCATTTGGCCTATAACGATTTCCGCATCATTATTCAGCGCGTGAACCGCAAGTACCCGCTCCTTTTCATTAATCTGGATTTCAATGCTCGGATTTACATCCAAAGATACAGTAGAGGCTATCGCATAATTAGCCTTATAAACAGTCAGACCCGCAAAGGCCCCCACGACAACCGCCAAAACGGCGGCAGCGGCGGCCAGGCGCCTGATCCATTGTTTGTTCTTTTTCTGCTCTGTCATCCATATCACCTTTCCTTTCTGTTCCTGGCAGTCATTGAGTACGGAATGCAGAATATCCGGTTGAGTGTTTTTTACCGCCCTCTTAATTTTCTCTTCTATCGCTCTCATTCCTCCTGCTCTCCCTTCATAAAATGATGTTTCAGTTTTTTTATCGCTCTGCTGTATTTTGAAAGAACCGTAGCCAATGGCACAGAAAGAATCTGCGCAATCTCTCTGTGCTTCATACCCGAAACAGCATGCAGCATAACAATCTGCCTTTCCTGATCCGTCAGCAGTTTCATACAGGCTTCCAGCGTCAGTCTGTCTTCCGGGTTTGCGGCAGCAGTGCTTAGATCATACTCTTCCAGAGACGCAGCGCCGCATCTTTGCCGATCCCTCAGCTTGGCCAGGCAAAGGTTTTTGGCAATTGTAATGATCCAGGCCATGGGCTTTCCGCAGGAACGATATCGATCCGCTGCCGAATATATGCTCAGGAAGCAATCATGCAGAACGTCTTCGGCATCCTGTCTGTTCTTCAAAATTGAAAGAGCAAAACCATATACCGAAATACCGGTAGTGCTGTACAGCTCGGACAGCGCTTCCGTATCCGAAGCGGCGATTCTTGCCAGCAGCACATCCAGCAAGTCAGCATCTGCATTGATATAGCCGACCGCCGTATTCGAACCAAAAAACAGCATCATTTTTCTCCTTTCATACAGTTAATGAACGACAGACATGTTTTATTGCATTCCTTAAAAGATTTTTATACAATATCCAAATCAGATTTCCAGGCTTTTTATTCCCAAAATAAAAATTTTTCGTAAAAAGCACATATTCCGCAAATATAAAAAACCTCCTATTGTCTCCGGCGTCTATACAAAGGAAGCCCGCAAAAGGAGGGACTCGCACTTAAAAGCCTTTGCGGCCATTTAAATACACGGTATTTTACTTAATACTGATTGAGAGCACCGCGCCTGCTAAATTCTCACTTTGCGCCTGTATCCGGAGTATGCCCGGCTTCCCCCCTGCCCGGACAGCCACACTGATCCGGCCGGCACGCATACGCCGTTCAGGACAATTGACCGGAATAGGATCGCTTATATCCGATCCGGTTCCTACAAGCGTACCTATAGGGTTACAGTCAAACCGCACCAAAGGACAGGCATCGGGCACTTCACGCCCCTGCTCATCTTCGCACCAGCAGGAGATCATAGCAATATCCTGGCCGTTAGCGTTAGGCACGTCGTTATCCAGATGCAGAACCAGTTTCACCGGCCTGCCGGTGGTCTCCCGGATATCACGCGCGGCTTCACATCCGCCGCAATAGGCAACCGCCTCAAGCCGTCCAGGACAATACTCTACCTCCCACTGAGCATGAGAATACATCTCTATTTCTTTTTTCCCCAACGACACGCCGTTTAAAAAGAGCTCACATTCCTCGCAATTGGTATAGGCAACAACTGTTATTTTTTCTCCCGGCCGATCCTCCCAATTCCAGTGGGGCAGCAGATGTATCATCGGTTTTTTGGAAAACAGCGACTGATTTTGATAAAAGGCGTCCTTTTTCTGTAAAAATAGATCGATCGCCCCGGCCTGCGAACAAATCCGCGGCCAAACAGCTTCACCCCTATGTTCAAAGGCAATCCACTGAAAGGAGCCGAACATCCACGGCCGCGCTTTCAGCAGCTTCCAAAAATGCTCGCGACCGATAAACCACGCATTCATATCATGATCATATGCGCTAATGTATCCATGCGCGGCGGAATCCTCCTCATACCACCCCCGCGTAGTACCAGCGGCACAGCACTCAGATGAAAAAATCGGCGTCTGGGGATATTTCTGCCGCACAGTATCCCATAAAGGATGATTATAATTGATGCCGATCAGTTCAAGGTCATCAAAAACTGTAGCTTTATCCGGCGAATTGGATACCGCAGAGGTTGTGGGCCTCGTCGGATCCAGCTGCTTGGCGCGGGCGATCATCGCCTTATTGATCCGACGGCCAATTTGTGTTAAATGATGCGGCTCTTCATTGCCGATAGACCACATGAAGACGCCCGGACGATTACGGTCACGGCGAATCATCATCTCCAGTGCAGCAAGCCCTTCTTCAGTAGAATCAAACCAACGCGTTTCATCCATTACAATAAATCCGGCCTCATCCAGGGCATCCATCATTGCCGCTGCCTGAGGATAATGACTGGTTCGATATCCGTTGGCACCCATTTGTTTCATCAGCTGCACCTTATAGCGGAAAATATTATCCGGCACGGCCTTGCCCGTCAGGCCGAAATCCCCATGACCGCAGACGCCGCAGATATCCACACGGCGTCCATTGAGAAGAAAGCCGTTATCTGCCGTAAAGCAGAAGGTACGGAAACCGAAACGGTCGCACACGGCGTCTATTTCCTCACTGCCGATATACAGTCTGGTCTGTACCCTATATATATACGGATCCTCCGTATCCCACAGATGCGGGTTCTCGATCTGCGTTTCATATTTCACTACAGATTTTTGCCGCAGCGGTACGAAGCTTTCCGCTTCAGCCCGCACACAGAGTTTGTCCTCCCGATCCAAAACCGTGCTGACGACCCGAACGGGCTGACTGCAATATCCGTCATTGCGCAAGGTGGTTTCAAAAGCAATCCGCCAGGCACCTTTCTCACCCAATGGCTCAGGGCGTATACAAACACCCCACAGATCCACCGAAACAGACGCCGTTTTAACCAGCCACACATGCCGGTAAATTCCGCCGCCCTGATACCACCATCCTTCATTATGATCATAGCGGACATATACAGCCAGCACATTCTCCTCTTCCCCGTAATACAGATAATCGGTAAGGTCCACCTCAAAAGAAATATATCCACAAAAATTATGCTTGAGCTCGCAACCGTTTAAATAAACTGTGCATCGGGTCGCGACCCCTTCAAACAACAATGTGATCCGGGATCCCTCATCCTCCTCGGGCACAAAAAAATGTTTACGGTACCAAGCATTTTCATAAGTAAAAAATCCCAGCGCATTGTTATTTTCGCCGCTCATTTCTCCCGTAATAACATAATCATGCGGAAGCTCAACCCACTGCCATTTTTCACCGGAAAATTCAACATTGGTGCGGAAATCTTCAGGACGGTCGTTATAGTGTACGGATGCCGGCCCCCATTTCATACGCTCGGTCTTTGCCGAAATATACACCGGTCCCTTCCATTTTGGCTCTGCTCTTTCAATATCCCCTTGATGAAACAGCCAGCCATCATCGAACAATTCTGTTTTTCTCATATCCCCGTCACCTTTACTTTTACATTTTTCTCTATTGTAATTCCACATTTTCAATATTTCAATAGATTTTTTTGCAAAAGTCATGGATTTTTTTGCTGATACTATAGAATTCTACGCAGCGTCTATTGCTTTTTTCCCTGTTTTCTTTTACAATAAGAACATAATCCCGCCGTTAAAAAGAAAGAGAGGATATATGAACGCAAAAAAAATTGGCGCATTGATTAAAAAGCTTCGGCTTGAAAACAGCATGACCCAAGCACAGTTAGCCGAGAAATTGGCCGTCAGCGATAAAACTGTTTCCAAATGGGAGCGCGGCGCAGGCTGCCCGGATATTTCCCTATTGCCATTGGTAGCCTCCCTTTTTAAGATTGATCTCCAAAAAATCCTCTCCGACGAATTGACAGAAAATGAAACAGACGGAGGAAATATGAAAAACACGCAATTTTATGTATGTCCTGTCTGTGGCTGCATGACCTGCTCCACCGGCGGTGCTTCCATTGCCTGCTGCGGACGCACGCTGGATCCCCTGCCGCTGAAAAAAGCGGAAGAACAGGAAAAACTGCAAATTGAAAAAATAGAAGACGAATGGTTTATTCAGGCAGATCATCCTATGACCAAGGAGAACTATATATCCTTCATAGCCTTTTTATCCGGCGGAAGCCTGCATATTCTCAGGCAATATCCCGAATGGGATCTGCAGGTACGCTTGCCGGCCCGTGGACACGGCCGGTTGATCTGGTTTTCTACTACAAAAGGATTGTTCTATATGAATATATAAGCCTCGGGATATCCTCAGACAACATACAATTATCTTACTTTTTCCGATATTTCAGCAGAGAGCATGCGTTTTCCCTGTCCGGCTGCCGAGTGTTTCCGTACAAAGCAAGAAACCCTCAGTGCAGCAACGGCTACAAGAATTCCAAAAATAATAAGAATAAGAGAGAGCATAAACACCACGGTATGGCTCATTTCCAAAAACAGCAAAAGGCAATTTCCGGCCAGGAACCAAAGAGCTGTAAATGCCGCAAGCATAGCGATATGCTTCAGATACTGCGCCGTTTTTTCTGAAAGCCCTCTCCCCTGTGCGATAATATTGGCTATCTTCCAAAGAAAAAATAAAACGATATAGCAGGGTGCAGCCGTTGTCCACATAAACGCCAGCCAGGGCCAAAAGAAAAACTGATTCTTTATTTGCAATACAATATTCTTTCCCAGCAGGGGAAGCGCTCCGCCGTAAAAAAGAAGCCCGCATAGTCCTATCAACACAACGAGTATTTTCAAACCTTTAGCCAACCTGTCTCCGCGCATATGTTTTCCCTCATTCGCAATATTTTTATCCTTTACCACCATTATACAACAAATATACGCTAAATTTCAAGAATGAAATCACCGCTTTTCACCACAAAAAAACACAGCTCATCTTAAAGCTGTGTTCTCTTTTAAAATTTTGCTTTGTCCGTTTTCGCGGGGTACTGGCGCAGAACGTCCATAATGACCCCAAAAACCTTTTCCCTGCCTAAATGAGAGCCGCTTTTCTTCATCGTTTCTGCATAGCGGCCGCGTTCATCAAACAGATTCTTTATTTCGCACGTCAGGCTGTCCGGCGTAATCTCCTCCTCCAGCATTTTTTTTGCATAGCCCCGTTTTTCAAATTCCTCTGCATTATCCAGCTGATCACCCCGGGAATGCTCTGCCGGCAGCGGAATCAGCAACATGGGTTTATGCAGAGCAAGAAATTCGTTAATGCTGTTGGAGCCCGCGCGGGATACAACGATATCCGCCAGCGCCATAACATCGGGCAATTTTTCATGAATATATTCCCTCTGCACATATCCCGGAAAATCAAGGCCCTCCTTCAGCTTGCCGCTGCCGCAGATATGCACAATATTAAATTCGGGCAAAAGCCGCGGCAAAACCGCACGAATCTGATCATTAACCGCTTTGGCGCCCAAACTGCCGCCCATAACAAGAATAACCGGTTTATGATCCAATCCCAGCCATTTTCTGCCGGCCTCGCTGCTGCCGTGCAGCAGTTCGTTCCGCAGCGGCGTGCCCGTGCAAACCCCCTTTGCCCCTAATATCTGCGCTGTTTTTTCAAACGTAGTGCAGGCTTTTTTTGCCGTGGGCAGGCAAAGCTTTGTAGCCAGTCCGGGGGTCATATCCGATTCATGGATCACCACCGGCACACGGCGCGCGCCCGCGGCCAGAACTACCGGAACCGAAACAAAGCCGCCCTTGGAAAATACACCCGCAGGCTTCAGCTGCTTCATCAGCGCCAAAGACTGAAAATATCCCTTTACCACCCGGAACGGATCCGTCAGATTCTTAATATTGCTGTACCGGCGCAGCTTCCCCGCGCTGATTCCGTGATACGCAACCCCCGGCAAAGCTTCAATCAGCTCCCGTTCCATGCCGGTCTCGCGGCCGATATAATGCACTGTATACCCCTTTTGCTGCAAAAGCGGTATCAGCGCAATATTCGGCGTAATATGTCCTGCGGTGCCGCCGCCGGTAAAAACAAAATTCATAAAAAGCCCCTTTTAAATATCCAATGTAAGCTTTCTGCCGGTAGACTGATACGGCGTAAGCCTTACCCCTACCATCTGAAACATTTTTTTTGACGCCTGCACCGCCTCGGTATCGGCATATTTATCCGAAAGATAAATAACCTCCCGGATACCGGCCTGAATCAACGCCTTGGCACATTCATTGCACGGAAAGAGCGTCGTATAGCACTTGGCTCCCTTCAAAGATCCGCCGTCGTTATTTAGAATAGCATTAAGCTCCGCATGGCACACAAAGGCATATTTGCTTTCCATAACGCCGCCCTCACGGCTCCAAGGCATATGGTCATCGTCACATCCGGTAGGCATTCCGTTATAGCCAACAGATAATATTTTATTATCTGCGTTTACCAGGCAGGCGCCTACCTGCGTGCCGGAATCCTTACTGCGCTGCGCAGAAAGCAGGGCAATCCCCATAAAATACTCGTCCCAGGAAATATAATCCGTGCGTTTCATGATGCTCCTCCTAACTATATTCTATTCCTATCGAAATCGATTTATTATATACCACTATGATAAAAAATGCAAGCGGACGCAATGCAAATACGATTTAAAATTTCTGTTTTTTAAAAAATTCCGTTCTTTCTCCTCCTCTGTCCCCAGGTATTTCCCCTTGACGAAAAAGCCGAAAACGAGTAAGATATAGAAAAAAAGAAAGAGGTGAACATGATGGACGACGGAAGTAGCAGCACTGTTCCCGTGCGAAGGCGCACAGCCCCGTACTGTTTCCGCGCCGTCATGCGCCTGGCATAAAGCAGTACAGAGCTGTTATCTTTCCATAGCCTAAAGCAAAAACGCACGACAGTACCTTTCCGCATGTTATAAAGAATAATTCCCGGAATTCTGTTTTATAATAACAGCGGTATTTTTTTGCGTACAGGCATAGGGGAACGTGTACCTTCCAGAACAAAAATTAAAAGGAGGTAACACTATGGGAGATATTACAAGAGAAGAACTGGTTCAAAAGCTTTCCTTGCTGCTGGAAGAAAAAAAGCTGGCGCAAATCAGCGCCGTTTTTAAAGACCTTTACCCCGCAGATATCGCTGAAATTATAGAAGACAGCAGCATCCCGGAAAAGGGACTGCCAATCCTCTTCCGTCTTTTGCCCAAAACCGTTGCAGCCGAGGTCTTTGTGGAAATGGACGGCGAAACACAGCAGGCGCTGATCCAGGCCTTCAGCGACAGCGAGCTGCATGAGATGCTTGACGAGCTGTTTGTAGACGATACCGTAAGCATCATTGAAGAAATGCCGGCCAATGTAGTCCGGCGGATTATTAAAAACTGTGAGCCCCAGATGCGCAGCCAGATCAATAAAATTCTGGAATATCCCAGCGACAGTGCCGGCAGTATGATGACGCCGGAATATGTCTTTCTGCGCAAAAGCATGACGGTAGAGCAGGCCATTGAAATCATCCGCAGTACCGGGCTCAACAGCGAAACCATTTATACCTGCTACGTAATTGAGCCGGACCGTACATTAATCGGCGTTATTACCGTGCGCGAGCTGCTGCTGAGCGACAACAGCAGCAGCATAGCGGATATTATGAACACCAATATTATATATGTGGAAACAAAGACCGATAAAGAAGATGTGGCCAAGCTCTTTGACAAATACGATTTTTTGGCTTTTCCGGTCGTGGACGCCGAAAAGCGTTTGGTGGGAATTATTACTGTTGACGATGCAATCGACGTCATCCGCGATGAAGCCACGGAGGACTTTTCCAAAATGGCGGCCGTGGTTCCCATTGAAGAGAGTTATTTTAAGGCCAGCGTTTTCAAGCATGCGCGGAACCGAATTTTGTGGCTGATTATCCTGATGATATCGGCTACCATTACCGGCACTATCATCACCGGCTATGAGGAAGCCTTTGCGGCCATTCCTTTGCTGATCGCCTGCCTGCCGATGCTGATGGATACCGGCGGCAACTGCGGCGCCCAAACGTCTACCATGATTATCCGCGGAATGGCTGTGGATGAAATGAAGCCCCGCGATTTCTTAAAAGTATGGTGGAAGGAAATCCGCATAGCCCTGATCGTAGGCATTGTTCTTGCCGTGGTGAACTTTTTAAGAGTACTTTTATTATACCATTCCTCTGACCATCCGATCCAGCTGGCCGTCACAACCAGCAGCGCCCTGATGTTTACCGTATGTCTTGCACAATCCTTAGGCTGTATGCTGCCCATGCTGGCAAAGGCCTGCAAGCTGGATCCGGCCATTATGGCCTCGCCGCTGATTACCACGATTGTAGATGCGCTGAGCGTAACCGTATTCTTTGCCATTGCCGTACTGGTATTTCAAATTTAAATTAAAAAAGTGTGCCCGGGCACACTTTTTTTCCGCCGTTTGACAGCAGCGATAATTCCCTATAAGAGATACAAACTGGATACTGTAAATAAAAAGATTTTTTTAAATCTCAAAAAAACACAGAACGCGACCGGGCACGGCACAGTTCTTGCAAAAATTTCAGCAGCCTGAACCCATTTACAATAGATGCGATTTGCCAGGCGATCATTATCCGCCGTTTTAGATTGCCCCCTAAAGGGAATTATGGTATACTAATAAAAATAAAAAGAATATAATAAAGCAAATAACAGTACAGGAGATTCAACCATGGCCAGATTATTCGGAACCGACGGTGTACGCGGCATTGCCAACAGTGAATTGACTCCCGAGCTTGCCTTTAAGCTGGGAAAAGCCGGCGCTACCGTTTTGACAAGCGAAATTCACAAGCCCAAAATATTAGTGGCGCGGGATCCCCGCATCTCCGGCAGTATGCTGGAGTCCGCACTGATTGCAGGCATCATGAGCGTAGGCGCTGACGCGCTGATTGCAGGCGTTATTCCCACGCCGGCCGTCGCCTTTTTAACCCGGTATTATACTGCCGACGCCGGCGTCATGATATCTGCCTCCCATAATTCCGTGGAATTTAACGGCATTAAATTTTTTGACGGCCGCGGCCTCAAGCTGCCCGACGCAATTGAAGATCAGATAGAAGCGCTAATCTCCTCAGGCGATATGCCCTGCCCGACAGGAACGGAGATCGGCCGGCGTATTTCCATAAAAAGCGCCGTACGCGATTACATGGATTTTTTACTTTCCACAACCGACGTCCGTCTGGAGGGAATCAAAATTGTAATCGACTGCGCCAACGGCGCCGCCAGCGACATTGCGCCCCGGCTCTTTGAAGAGCTGGGAGCCGAGGTATTCCCCTACTATTTTATGCCCGACGGTACGGATATCAATAAAAACTGCGGCTCCACTCATCCGGAGCGCATCTTTGAGCTGGTGCGCGAAACCGGCGCCGATATCGGCCTGGCCTTTGATGGAGACGCCGACCGGCTGATTGCCTGCGACGAACGGGGCGTGGAAATCGACGGAGATCATATTCTTGCCGTATGCGGGCGCATGCTGAAAAAGGAAGGCCGCCTGCGCAAAGATACAATTGTGGGAACGGTTATGAGCAACATGGGGCTGGAGCTGTTCGCCCGCAAAAACAATATTATCTTTGAAAAAACGGCGGTAGGAGACCGCTATGTGCTGGAAAAAATGCTGGAGAACAGCTACAGCATCGGCGGCGAAAAGAGCGGGCATATCATTTTTCTGGAGCACAATACGACCGGGGACGGCATGCTGACCGCCCTGCAGCTGCTGCGCGCCAAGGTGTTGGCAGGCAAAGAGATGAGCGAGCTTGCCTCAGAAATGCAGAATCTGCCTCAGGTGCTGGTAAACATCAAAATAGATAACAGTAAAAAATCCCTGTATAAGACCGACGCCAATATCACCGAACAAATCGAAAAGGCCGACCGGATTCTTGCCGGCAGAGGACGGACCCTGATCCGTGCCAGCGGTACCGAGCCGCTGATCCGCGTAATGCTGGAGGGAAACGATATCGACGAGATCAACGGCCTTGCGCTTGCCATCGCCAAAGCGATAGAAACCGCCTGCGACGGAAAAATCATATAACAGATGCAAAAAGCCAATCCTTGCGGTTGGCTTTTTAAAATGATTGATTTTTGTTTTAATTCTTTGATAAACATGCTATAATAACAATATATTTTGAATTCAAAGAGGTTTGATTATGAGTGAGCTGAAAGACAGAAGCCAGATAGAAGAAAAATATAAATGGAACCTGCACGATATCTTTATGGACGACAGCGCCTGGGAGGAAGAATTTGCTTTCATAAAAGAAGAACTCCCCCGGCTTTCCGCTTTTCAGGGTACCCTGAGCGATAAGCAGCAGCTGAAGAAGCTGTTTGAGCTGGAGCATACCCTGATGCCCCGGCTGGAAAGACTGTTCGTCTATGCCAAAATGAGCCGCGACCAGGATAACGGAAATGACCGTTACGTTTCCATGTGCGACAGAGCCTATGCGCTGCTGACTGCCTGCGATACCGAAACCGCCTATATTGTTCCGGAGCTGAACCGCCTGGATGACAAAATTCTGCTTAATTGGGCGGATGAACATATATTCGAGGATCGCTCCGTATTTTTAAAGGAAATTGTGCGGAACAAGCAGCATGTACTTTCCGAGGGCGAAGAAAAGCTGCTGGCGCTCTCAGGCGAGATGGCCAATTCCTATGATACGATTTTTACGATGCTCGACGATGTGGATATGAAATTTGCGCCGGTCACGCTGCCCGACGGAACCCAGACCGAGCTTTCCCACGGCCGCTACGGTCTCTTTTTGCAGGATAAGGACCGCTCTCTCCGCCGGCAGGCCTATGAATCCATGTATGAGGCGCATATACAGAGCATCAATACATTGGCGGCTCTATACGCTTCCAGCGTCAAAAAAGACGTTTTCTACGCCCGTGCGCGGAAATTCCCCTCTGTGCTGGAAGGCGAGCTGTTCAGCGGCAATATTCCCCTCAGCGTTTACGACGGACTGATTGAGGCTATTCACGGCGGACTGCCGGCACTGCACCGCTATGTTGCACTGAGAAAAAAACTCCTGTCCCTTGACGAAATGAAAATGTACGATATGTACGTACCGATTGTAGAGGCGGATACCAAAACCTACAGCTACGAAAAGGCCCAGGCTCTGGTCCGGGAAGCGCTTGCGCCCCTTGGCGCGGAATATCTGTCCGTACTGGACCGCGCTTTCAGCGAAAACTGGATCGATGTTTTTGAAACCAAAGGAAAAACCAGCGGCGCCTATTCCTGGGGCGCTTACGGCACACATCCGTATATGCTCCTAAATTTTCAGGGACGGCTGGACGACGTGTTCACCCTTGCCCATGAGGCGGGTCATTCCATGCACACCTATTTCTCCGACCGGGCTCTCTCCTATGAAAAAGCGCAGTATAAAATTTTTGTAGCGGAGGTTGCCTCCACGGTGAACGAGGTTCTGCTGCTGAAACACCTGCTTGCGGCAACAGAAGACCGCAATACAAAGGCATACCTGCTCAATCATTTCCTGGATCAGTTCCGCACCACAGTTTTCCGGCAGACCATGTTTGCCGAATTTGAACGCGCGGCGCACAAAACGGTGGAGGATGGAGAAAGCCTGACGGTAAACCGGCTGAATTCCACCTATGCGAAGCTGAACAAGCTCTATTACGGCAACGCGGTAGATACGGACCGGTATATTGAAACCGAATGGTCCAGAATTCCCCATTTCTACAACTGCTTTTACGTATATCAATACGCCACCGGCTTTTCCGCCGCCGTAGCCATTGCCGAAAACATTCTGCAGCACGGCGCGCCGGCAGTGAAAAATTATCTGCGCTTTTTATCCAGCGGCGGCAGTGATTTTCCGGTAGAGCTTTTAAAAATCGCCGGCGTTGATTTATCCAGGCCGGATACAGTACTGTCCGGTATGAAAGTATTTGAGCAAACATTGCACGATTTTGAGGAGATGACAGCAAAATGACCGGCTTTGATGACAAAACTTTAACATACATGACCAACCGTTTAAAAGAAGATCTGCCAAAAACAGATCCCGCGGCAGCGCGCGAAATTTTCAACCTGGCGCTCTCCTATGACGTTGATTTTATGGTGCAGGCCGGCATTATCAGGGACGGCGGCTTTACCGAGGAATATTATGACGAAGACGATGCCTTTGATTTTATCATTGAGCATATTTCCAACGCCCGTCCTGATTTTGACGCCGCCCTGCTTTCGGAGCTGCTGGAACTTTACTTTGAGTATCATGACGCTTACATGGAGCAGCAGGGGCTGCTCAGCTGGGAATAAAAAATGACCGATACAACCACCACACTTGCCCAGCTCCAGCAGCATATCCGGGACTTTTCCGACGCCCGCGCCTGGCGAAAGAAGGAAAACGCAAAGGATCTGGTTATGGCGCTTTCCGTCGAGGCCGCGGAATTGAGCGAAATTTTCATGTGGCTGCATTCGGACGCGGCCGATACCGTAAAGCAGGATCCGGCGGAATTTGAACATTTACAGGAGGAGCTGGCCGATATTTTCTGGTATCTGTGCCGCCTGTGCACACATTTTGAGATTGATCTGGCAAAAGCCGTAGAAAAAAAGACCGCAAAAAATGCAGAAAAATATCCCGCACGTATTGAGTAAAAAACAGGCACCCGCAGAATGCGCCGATTGTACAATCTTGCTGAAAATGCTCCGAAAAAGAAAAATGCCCCAGAGAGGGGTTGAAGAATCCCCAGCCAATATGCTATAATACGAATACAGGAGAACAATCACCGTGCATACGGCATAGAACAAAAAGTCCTGTATAAAAGAAAAGAAGGGATTCTTATGAAAAACGGAATTTCTATCGGTGCCATTCGTTGGGACGCTTGGGTGTCTCCTGACTGTGAAACCCGCAATGTGGGAGCTTCGCATGTAGGGGCACAGGTTTGCCGTACATTAACGCCCGCAAAATACCATTTTCGGGCGCCTTATTTTGCAAAGCTGTATATCAACGGTCCAGTGAGTCTGCCCGATTATACCCAGGAGCAATTGGATGAAGAAATTTTAATGGCCGCCGACGCGGGAATTGATTATTTTGCCTACTGCTGGTATTCCAATCAATCGGAAATGTCCTGGGCACGCCGTTTTCACGCCAAAAGCCAATATAAAAACAAGGTAAAATTTGCAAGCATCAGTATTCCGAACGATCCGGAAGAAACATCCGAGCTGATTGAACTGATGCAGCAGGATTTTTATTTTAAAATTCCTGACGGCCGTCCTCTGCTGTTTGTTTATACAGAGGCGGATATCCGCGAAAAAGTCAATTTTGTCCGGGAAACCTGCAGGCAAAAGGGATATCTGCAGCCTTACCTTGCTCTCATGGGCAGCAGCCCGGAGCACGCCAGGGAAATGGACGGTGACGCCATCTCCGATTACGCGCTATTCGGCGACGAAATCCCATTCATGCAGATGGCAACCAACGGCGTCAAGCGCTGGGAGCGCGGCCTGCAGGCAAATATGGATATGATTCCCTGCGTTTCTACCGGCTGGGATCCCCGCCCCAGAGGTGATAATCCTATTTCATGGGATGCCAATACCGGAAAAGTCAGCAGTGTACCAACAGCTACTCCGGAAGAAATTGTAGAGCATTTGGACAACTGCTTACAGTGGATGAAAGCGAATGAAGCCTCCTGCCCAGCCAAAGCCTTGGTTATCTACGCCTGGAACGAGCACGACGAGGGCGGATGGCTCTGCCCTACGGTCACAGTGGACGAACTGGGCAATCCGATACAAAAGGACGGCAAAAATATTCCCAACGACAGCCGTCTGCAGGCTTTAAAGCAATATTTGACAAAATAGCTCTCTCTGTAAAACCAACCACTCCCATACGGATCAAAAATTCAGCGTCCAAAAGATGCTACTGAATAAAAAGAAAACAGAAAGGAACACCTTCTATGAAACTCGATCAAGCAAAGATTAAAAATCCCGACGCGGAGTACCGTCTGCATATGCTCACCCATGATTGGGGCACCAATCACCCGCAGCGCATTAAAATGTACTGCGACGGCGGCGTGGGCGGCGTTGTTACAAACGTGCCCTGGCACCCCGTGGACTCCCACGGCGACTACCTCTGCAACCAGGACGACTTTGATTTTATCAATAAAGTACTGGACGACTGCGAGCAGGCAGGCTTAAAGCTGTGGCTCTATGACGAAAAGGGATATCCCAGCGGCTCGGCCGACGGCCTTACTTTAAAGGACCACCCGGAATATGAAGCCCGCGGTATCGTGTGCATCAAGCGGCAAGGCGAGGGATGCGAACCCATTTCGCTTACGCTTGATGAAAAGCTGGAAAAATTCCTGTACGCCTACGCCATTGACCAGAATGGCACGCAGCTGCCGGCAGACTGGTCCGAGCAGACGGTAAGCTTTGCCGGAACAGAGGGCAGCTGGACGCTTTATGCCATTGCCCAGAGAATTGTTTTTGAAGGCAGCCATGCGGAGAAATGCGGCTGGTATCCCCGGCATTATCCCAACATTATGGATAAAGCGGCCATCGGCGAATTTATCCGCAACACCTATGAAAAATATGCGCAGGAAATTCCAAATATCGGCCAAAGAATCGACGCGGTATTTACCGACGAACCCAGCTTAATGAGTGGCTACATCAATGTTTCCTGTGATTACCCCTATGCCAATCATCCCTGGCAGGAAACGCTGCCCCAGGTGTTTGAAAAAATGCATGGGTATGATTTAATGCCCCATCTGCACCGGCTGTTTGAAGGAGATGACCTCCTGAATAAAACCGTGCGCCTTCATTTTGAACAGACCGTAGCCCAAATGGTAGTGGAGGGATTTTTTAAGCAAATTAACGATTGGTGCGCAGCACATAATATGAAATTCTCTGGTCATAATCTGTTAGAGGAAAGCATCGGCTTCCACGTGGTTATGAACGGCGATCTGTTTGCCTGTCTGCGCAATATGAGCTGGCCGGGTGTGGACATTTTAACCGGTGATCCCGAACAATTCAAAAACGCAGATTTCCACTATATGATGGCGGCCAAGTTCGTAGGCTCCGCAGCGCGAGCCGCGGGAAGACCGCAGCGGGTCATGGTAGAAATCTGCCCTGTTCAGCGAGACGACAATCCGGATTTCACCATCGAACAGCAAATCGGTACGATGGATTTGATTTTCTTCTCAGGAATCAACCACATCAATTCCTATCTGAGTGCGGAACGTCTGGGCGAAAATTTAAGATTGTACACCGACTATTTTGCCCGGATTGCCTATATGCTGCGCGACGCCGCCTGGGACGGAAAAATCGGTATGTATTATCCCATTGAGTCGGCGCAGGCGCTGCATACCCCCATTCACGGAAACTGCGGCAGCTTTGCCCCGGCCATTCATGAAATACAAAACTGTATGAAAAATCTTACCTTAGGTTTATATCAGCACCAGCTGGATAACACCCTGGTAGATCATCAATGGATGCGGGAAGCCGTAATCGGCAAAGACGGTACGCTCTCCTGCAACGGCGTAACGATAAGCGTTATGGTAATGCCGTGCGTATCTGCCCTGCCGCTGGATATTCTGGAAAAGCTCCTTGCCTTTGAACAGGCCGGCGGTAAGCTGATTTGGGCAGAGAAAAAGCCGCTGATGGGCCAAACGATGCAGGAGCACAGCCGTGTGCAGGAGCTTGCGGAAAAGATTTCCGTCAGCGCCGATGCCCTGGCCGAGACCGTCGCCGCTGTGGAGTACGAGTTAAAGGCCGTCAGCACAGAACAGGCTTCTCTGTTTGTAAGCCGGTACATAAAAGACGGCGAAGAGATCTACTACATTCTCAACAGCTCTGCGCAGGCCAATCAGGTTACGCTCTCCGGCGCGGGCACGCTCAGCATCATCGACAACCGTACCGGCGATATTACCCGGGCAGAGGGTCAATATCAGCTGAATATGCCGCCGTACTCTTCCATCCTTGCAGTACGCTCATAAAAAAATAGGCCCGTTTTCCACAAAGAAACGGGTCTTTCCTTTTTTATATACTCTTGATGCAAAAATAGAATTCCCCCCTATGGACGAATTCTATTTTTGAGCATAGTCTGATGCCGCCGACAGCGCACAAATCTGCCTTTCCATTGCTAATGCTCTTTCCTTTCTCCCGTCTATCAGGTGATCTTCCTTTACAAAAAAAAGGATGGAGAGCATCCATCCTTTTAACTATCTCTTTGTTGAAATAGTTTTTGCTCAAGTGCCGCAGATTTATGAACGGCGAGCCTTAAAGCAAGCATCGCAATATACAGGGCGATCTTCCTTGGGCTGGAAGGGTACCTGTGTAGGTGCGCCGCATTCTGCACAAACAGTGTCGAACATCTCTCTGGGCCCGCGCTGCGCATTGCGTTTTGCCTGACGGCACTCACGGCAACGGCCCGGCTCATTCTTCAGTCCTTTTTCAGCATAGAATTCCTGTTCACCAGCAGTAAACGTGAATTCTTTTCCGCACTCTTTGCAGATTAATGTCTTGTCTTCGTACATTGATATGTCCCCCATTAAAATTTTTGTTGCACGTGCAGGTTATACTGGGTCAATGGGAACAATCAAGTAAAAAGTTCGCGGGTATTCCATAGTTCCATTATAAACTCTTCGTCAACATCCTTATTATACAACAACAAAAAACCAAATGCAACCTCTTTTTTATAAAAAACATTAAAAATTTTTTAATATTTATGTAAAAAGCTGTCGATTACAGCAACGCATGTCCCATTTTCAAGCGGACATCCAATGCGGAATACCGTTTTTGCGTTTCCGTATTCTGCACCATAGCCGCCACCGTATGCTCATTGCCGCACAGCACTACCATTTTACTGGCACGCGTAACAGCAGTATAAAAGAGATTTCTTGTCATAATGCGCATTCCTCCTAAGGGAAGAGGCATAACAACAACGGGAAATTCACATCCCTGACTCTTATGCACGCTCAACGCATAGGCCAGCACCAGCTCTTCGGTTTCGGCAAACTCATAAACGCAGATACGCCCATCTTCAAATTGTACAGTAAGCCGCCGTGCTTCCTGATCAATCCTATCAATAATGCCGCAGTCGCCATTAAACATCCCGCAGCCTGAAAGCAGCACGCCTTTTTTCTCAAACAGAGTCCAGGGGCGTTCATAATTATTACGGATCTGCATTACTTTATCACCGCAGCGAAAAATATTTTCTCCGCTGACGTATTCTTTTTTACCAAATGTTTGAGGGTTCAGCGCCTCCTGAAGTAATTTATTCAAATGAAAAACACCGCACATCCCTTTTTTTATAGGAGTAAGCACCTGAATATCGCGCATCGGATTGATGCCATACGCATCCGGCAGACGGCGCAGGCAGAGGTCTACCACCGTTTGTGCAATCAACGGCTCGCTGTTTTTTCTATCCAAAAAGAAATCTCCGCCGGGCCGGTTTACAATCGGCATCTCCCCCTTATGAATACGGTGTGCATTGATCACAATCGTACTTTCTGCTGCCTGCCGAAAGATCTCCGTCAGCGCCACCACAGGAAACACTCCGGAGGCAATCATATCCGCCAGCACGTTACCCGCCCCAACCGAGGGCAGTTGGTCGGCGTCGCCCACCAGAATCAGCCTTGTCCCTTTTTTTAAACCGTTCAGCAGCGCATTCATTAAAAAAATATCGATCATGCTGGCCTCATCTACAATACACACGCCGCATTCCAACGGATTTTCCTTATTCCGCTTAAAGATGAAACCGTTTTCCGTCTTCGTATATTCCAGCAGGCGATGAATCGTCTTGGCGTCCTCGCCCGTAGCGTCAGCCATTCTTTTAGCTGCTCTCCCTGTGGGAGCGGCCAAAGCAATCTCCATTCCGCGCCGGCGGAACAAATTCAGAATACAATCCAGCGTTGTCGTCTTCCCCGTACCGGGACCTCCGGTAATAATGCAGATCCCATTGTTAATCGCCTGCAAAACAGCGCTGCGCTGTTTTTGTGCCAGAACAATATGCCTTGAAGCTTCAAAGCTGTCGATTTCGCGGTCAATATCTTTCTCCGGCTCCGTTTCCACCGAGTGCTGCAGCAAAAGCAGATCTCCCGCAATCAGAGCCTCAGCATAAAAGAATTTAGGATGGTACACGGCCCGGCAATCCTTTACATCACGAATAACGACCATTTGTTTGGACGCTAACGCCATCAAAGATTCCCGTACCCGTTGGCCCTCTGTATCTAAAAGCGCCGCAGTTCTCTGGCAAAGCAATTCCTCAGGTAAAAAAGTATGTCCCTCGTTTCCTGCCTCTCTAAGGCAATATTGCACACCTGCGCATATACGAAATTGAGAATCTTGTGCCAAGCCCATGCCGGCTGCGATCTTATCGGCCGTCAAAAAACCAATTCCCTCAATATCTTCCACCATCAAATACGGATTCGTTTGCAGGGTTTCTATCGTACGATCGCCGTAAAAAGAAAATATCTTCAGCGCCAGGTTAGGCGTAACGCCGAATTTCTGCAAAAACATCACCGTATGCTGTGCACCCAACAGCTGTCCAAAAGCCTCGCCGATTTGCTGTGCTTTAGCTTTTCCAATTCCCCGTATTATACAAAGCCTTTGCGGCTCCTTTTCGATAATCTTCAAGGCGGAAGCGCCGAATTCATCTACAATATCACGGGCTACCTTCGGACCTATTCCTTTTATAATGCCGGAGGCCAAATAGGCTTCAATTTCTTCAGGCGTTTGCGGCACTGTAATTTCATAAGAAACGGCTTTAAACTGCGTGCCATAGGTATCATGTTCCACATAATCGCCGCAAACAGTTATAAAATCACCTTCCCTCAAAAGGGGGAAGGCACCGGTAACCGTTTCAAAGCCGTCATCGGTAGAAAATACAAATACCGTATATCCATTCTCCTCATTCCGGTAGATAATTCCCTCTACCGTACCGCTTAACGTAATCATAGAATAATTCCTTTAAAAAATATTTCACTAAAAAGCACCATGATCAACGTTGCACAAATACTCCCGGCAACAACCGCAGGAAATGCATATTGAAAACGAATATTTAAAAGCGTCGCCACAAGACAGCCGGTCCATACGCCCGTTCCCGGCAGGGGAACCGCCACAAATATAAATACGCCGAATACCGAAAGCCATACCTTGGCCGCCTTTGTTTTGGAATGATCTAACTTTCCCTGTAATTTCTGCCCCTTTTTGCTGCCGTGATGCTCGATCCATTCTACCATCTTCTTAAACAAACGCGTACTCTTCATCCATTTCATCACCGGCTTCAGCAACAGCAGTAAAATCAGCGCGGTAAACGTAGAACCGATCTGTGTAAGAATAATCAATTCCGCCGTACCGATCTCCTTAAAAACCGGCGCGCATAAAATAATAGCGTACCGAGACTCAATAATCGGCACGCAGGATAATAAGATGACTGCGAGCTGATGCCAAAATCGGGAAAAAAAATCTATGGCAGCAGAAAGTATAACCATCAAAAAATCCTCCATTTGTAAATCACTTTCATTATAAAGTATATTATGGCAAAAGTCAATGTAATACTGGGGAGAAACCGTTTCATCCCCTCCTTTTATCTCATGTTTTCCGACAAAACTAAATAAGCATTTCTGTTTTCCGGTATTCCCGGGGTGTCTTTCCCATAACCTGCCGAAAAAGCCTCCGGAAATAAATAGAAGAGGAAAAACCATATTCCGCCGATATCTCTTCAATGCTTTTTTCCGGCTCAGATATCAGCGTATAAGCGGCATGTCGGATACATACCCTGTTTTTATACGCCATAGGCGAAATTCCCGTCTCGTTTCGGAAACAGGTATAAAAATAAGATTCGCTAAGGCAGCATCGTTCAGCAAGCTCCTTTACCGTGAACGATTTTCGGAAATTTTGTTCTATATAAGCAAGCGCCGGCTGAACCAATCCCGTTCCCTGCACCGGTTCACTTTTAAATTGTGAAAAGAACATATAGCACAGTTGGTAAAACCGGGTCATAAATAAGAATGCATCCGCGCCTTTTTCCTGTTGATGTGTATGCAAATACTGATATTCTGCCTTTAACAGCTCTGTATCCTGCCCAGTTAGCTTCTGTACTTTGAATTTTTGATTCCGCAGAGGATCGTTTTGCCACGAAAAATTAAAATGCAGCGTATGAAATTTGATATTCGGATTTCCAAACCACTCAGACCGGTATCGTGCATGTTTGGGAATAAAAATAATTTCGTTTTCCTCTAATTCCGTCATTTCTTCATTCTCTGTAAAACGAGCCCTGCCCTCAAGCATGAAGGCAATATTGTGGCAGGGTCTTGGCTGCAGCGAATAATCATTATAATGATACCGCTCCATTTGATAAATATTGGAACGAAAATCCTCCAGTCCCCGATGATCATACTCAGCCATAGTTTTTCTCCTTAAAATAGTATCGTTTTTATTTTTAATAGTATAATCTATTGAAAAAAGCCTGTCAACCGGCTATACTGATGATTAGGGAGGGGTTAAAATGGAATTTACAAACAAAACCTGTATAATTACCGGCGGTGCCTCCGGTATGGGATTTTTAGCCGGACAATGTTTTTCCGAAAACGGCGCAAACATTGTACTGGCAGATATTGACGAAGCCGCTCTTGAAAAAAAAGCCGAACAAATTTGCAAAAACGGTGGAAAATGTATAGGTACGATATGTGACGTACGAGATTATACGCAAGTACTGCATACCCGAGATGCCGCAGTAAAGGCCTTCGGTTCTGTAGATATTCTGTTAAATTGTGCCGGCGGCGCTTCCACGCGCGTACTGAACTGCCAACAGAAAGAATTTAAAGATATTCCCATTGAGATTTTTGACTGGGGGATTGATGTAAATTTTAAAGGCACCTTTTATTTCTGCCATGCTGTCATGCAGCAAATGGCGAAACAGAAGAATGGCGTCATTCTCAATTTTGGTTCAATCACCGGCGAAGAGGGCTGTGAAAGGAATATCGATTATTCGGCCTGCAAAAGCGGCGTTATGTACGGTATGACCAAATCACTGGCCCTTTACGGCGCCAGATATAATGTGCGTGTTTGCTGCATTTCTCCCGGTCCCGTATTGACTCGGCCAGGCATGGCTGCTATGAAAACTCTGCTGGGACGCGCGGCGCAGCCGCAGGAAATTGTCGATCTGGCCCTCTACTTAGCCTCAGATAAAGCCGCGTTTATCACAGGAGAAAATATTCTAATCGACGGCGGACGTAATCTTCTGCGCAACAAGGAGTAAGATAATGAAACCTACGTTTTTAAACCGCGAAAAGCCGCTTTTAACAAATATGATTCAAGCAGAAACACCCGAAACATGTATTTCGATCGCAAGAGAAGCCATTTTTGATGGAGCTGACGCATTCGGTCTTCAGCTTTGCCGGTTGAAGCCGGAATACCGAACAGAAAAAAATTATCAGGACATTTTTTCTTATATGGAAGACCGCCCGGTTTATCTGACCAATTACCGCAGCGGCTTCAGCGAACACTGCAGCGATGAGGAACGCGCCGAAGAGCTGCTGCTTGCACTGAAAGCCGGCGGAACGCTTTGTGATATCATGGGAGATTATTTTGATCCATCACCATTGGAACTGACAGAAAAGCCCCAAGCCATAGACCGGCAAAAGCAACTGATTGATCAGATCCATTCCCTTGGCGGTGAAGTGCTGATGTCCTCGCATACCTTGTGTTTCCTTCCGGCTGAGAAAGTCCTTAAAATCGCCAAAGCCCATGAAAACCGCGGTGCCGACATCATAAAAATCGTAACCGCTTCTAACAGCGAGGAGGAGCTTTTGGAAAACCTAAAAATCTGTTCTCTGCTCAAACAGGAGCTCAGCGTACCGTATCTATTTTTATCGATAGGGCCCTATTGTAAAATCCATCGGGTTATAGGTCCTATGCTGGGCTGCTGTATGTGGCTCTGCGTACAGCGCTATGATGCCCTAGCTACCAAAAATCAGCCTCTTCTGCGGTCTACGCGGGAGGTCGTTCATCATTTTGACTATAAACCGGACCGAGAAAGAGAAAATCTATGAAAGCTATTTTAGTAAACGAGCAAAGAGAACTGTTTTTTTCCCAAGTACCGCTTCCGCAGATCTCTCCTGCCCAGATATTAATCGAGACCCATTATGCGGCGCTAAACCGTGCGGACCTGATGCAGCGCGCCGGCGACTATCCGCCGCCTGAAGGCGCCCCGGAATGGATGGGCCTGGAGGTTTCCGGCATTGTTTGCAAAATGGGCGATGCGGCAAAGGAAAACAGTGGACTGAATGTAGGTGACCGGGTTTGTGCTCTGCTTGGCGGAGGCGGATATGCAGAATACGCCGCGGTAGACTATCCTATGGTCATGAAAGTTCCGGATTGTCTATCACTTGCGCAGGCTTCTGCCATACCCGAAGCGTACGCAACTGCACATCTGAACCTTTTTACAGAGGGGAAGCTGCAAAAAAATGAAACTGTGCTGGTACATGCCGGAGCAAGCGGCGTAGGCATTGCCGTGCAGCAGATTGCAAAAGCCTACGGCGCCAAGGTCTTTGCAACAGTTCGCAGCGATGAAAAAGCCCTAAAAATCAAAAAATTCGGTGCTGACAAAATCATCAACAGCAAAACTACCGATATGGCCGCTTTTTTTGAGCAGCATCCTATTGATCTGGTTATCGACTGCATTGGCGGCAATTTGATGGGCCAGTGCTTTGAAAAGCTGAACCGGTATGGCCGCTGGATTATGATCGCCGCATTGGGCGGCGACCTTACGCAGATCAATTTAAAGGAAATATACAAAAAGGGGCTGCGTCTGATCGGAAGTACGCTGCGCAGCCGGCCAAATGAAATAAAGGCCCAAATTTTAAATTCCCTCCAGCGTGAAATCTTCCCCCACTTTGAAAACGGAAACATTCGTCCCGAAATTTTTCGAATCCTTGACTGGGAAAACACTGAGGAAGCGCACCGCCTGATGCGGGAAAATCAAAATATTGGTAAAATCGTTTTAAAAATAAAAATATAAAATCTTTTGAAATAAAAAATTTCTCTGCTATAGGCAGAGAAATTTTTTATCGGCATTTCCTAACTTATAAAATATTATCCAAAGAAAAAGTATTCCGTTCCGCTATATGCTTAAACATCTCTGCCGCCAGCTTTTTGGATTCCATAAATTCATCATAATCATAAAGAATCTCTACCTGCATAGACCAAAGATATTGGTTCAGCAGGTCAATTTCGCCGTGATCAATTACAAGTTCGGCAATCGAGCTGCGCTTTTCCCAAACCTCTGTTAAATTTTCAATATCCTCCTGCGTTTCACAGGTCTCCAGCTGAGCAAGCATATCATCGGTGAGCGTGCTGATATACAAATCAGAAAAAACAGCACCGGCAGCCAAAATTACCGTAAGTGCCAGAATAATAATCAAGTTCCGCATGGCTCCTCCTTTATGACCGGATTTTTCCCCGCCCCGTGAATATAAAATTTTTCCTTATCATAGGTCAAAAGCAATATCTCCTTTTCGTTGGAAAAGCCAGCCTTCTGCATATTTTTCTTCAGCCACTGCTCGGATTTTTCAATAAAAACAAGATTTTCCTTTTGAACGGTTCCGTCCATGACCAATACAACCGGTGCCTCCTCCTGCGGCGGCGCAAACGAAAAGTCATCCGGTACAATGGGACGAAAAGCGCTTTTTTGAATAATACTGATCTCTCCGTTCGTTTCCAGAACCGCATAATAAACCTGTGCGACATCAAAAATATCTTTGGAACGCAACTGCTCCAGCAAATCATTGATCGTATAGCGCACCGCACGCAAAGAATCCTCTAAAATAACGCCGCGTTCAATCAGCATACGGGGTTTTCCGCATATCATTCGCCGCATTTTTACAGATTTTAACGAAAGCAGTGAAAGCGCCACCCCCGCAATCAATAAAACATAAATAGGAATGATCCCCCATAAAAGTGGCGTATTGATATCCGACATCGGAGTTGTCGCCAGATCAGCCGCAATCAGCGTAAGCGCAAACTCGTAAGGCTGCAGCTGGCCGATCTGCCTCTTGCCCATTAAACGCATCATAATGAGCAGTGCAACAAACAGGATAAGCGTACGCATAATTATATTTGCCAATTTCAAACACCTCGCTGTTGCAGTATTCCCCAATCTGCTGAAACGTAAACAGAAAATTAAAGAAAGGAAGATAAAATGATTGTATACAATTTCGGTGAAATATGATATGATACCCATAGAAAAGAATAGGAGGAGTCTGCCTGTGGATGAAAAACTGAAAAGGGCGATTTTTTATATATTAACAAGGCTGACAGCCGTAATTGCCGTATTGGGTATTGTCATCGGATTCTTTTTTTCAAGCATGAAAACGTCAAACGTATATTTTCTGCTCAATGACGCACTCAAGGCCCGGCTGGATATTATTCTGCTGAACAGTGATATTGAGGATAATTCCCGTTTTTTTTCGTATAATTACATGCAAAGTCAGGAATATGAACCGCTCAAGGAAAATTACAGCCTCTATATCATCAGCAATTACGGCCACAAGCTCAGCTACAGTAATCTGTTTGTATGGCCCTGGCAGCGCACGAAATCGGTAACAGTGTGCGAGGCGGTATTTGCTATCAACGGTGAGTTGGATACAACTAAAATCAGCAAAGCCGACGCCATGGCACATGACGTTTATAATATTCCCGCCTGGAACGACAGTGTTTATAAAGTAAAACTCGTTTATGAAAACGGTGCCTGGCTGATCGATTCCATTACCAGAAAGGGTGACTATAACTATGAGCCGGTAAAGACCCATGATCTTACCCAGGAGCAAATTGATGCATTAAGAACACCGCAGCCGACCCCTACTATGGAACCTGTACCTACAGAGGTTGGTGCAACCGAGCCGCCTTTAAACCGCCCGGCAGTCATCAGTACCGCAATTGCCGGTACCACGGTAAATCTTCGGGAGGGTCCCGCAACAGCCTACAAAATATTAACCGAGCTGCGCGCTGGCGACAGGGTAACAGTAACGGACGAAACTGACGGCTGGTATTACGTTACCCTTGAAGACGGAACCAAAGGTTATATAAGCGGGTATTATATTTTATTTGAATGATAGGAAGTATTCGATGAAGCATTTAAAAATTTTTGAAGGAGACAAAGGATTTTATCATCTGGTTACACTGCTCATCTGCCTGGGTATTATCGTAGCTGTAAGTGTAGTGCTTCTGATCTGCTATATTACGCAGGCGGCTACCCAGGATAAGACCAATCAGCTTGTAGCCTCGGCCGATGCGTATAACGACATCTATTTTTCTGACCGGATCCTGAAGGGCGTAACAGTCTCCGGCTATGATATCGGCGGCATGACTAAAGCAGAGGCCAGAGATTATCTCGCCGGCTGTGTGGACTATGATATCAGTGTTTCCGAGCTTATTATGAAATACGGTGAAAAACGCTGGGTAATCGGCAGAGACAAGTTTTTACTGGCCGTTGACGTAGATTATGCCGTAGAACGCGCCTGGAAAATCGGACGCTTAGGCTCCACACAGGAGCGTACGGAAGCTCTGAATGCCCTCAATAATGGCCAAACTATCGATATTTCCGCTACAGTGGTATCGGATCCTTCCTTCATTATGGCCGAGCTGGAGATGATCAAAGAAGAAATTGATATCAAAAAGAAAAACGCCACCGTCAGTTTTCACTATGATAACGGCCCTCAATATTCCTATACCGATGAGGTTGTAGGCAGCAGTTTGGATGTGGATAAGGCTTATGAAGAAATTTGCCAACTGATCCAGCAAAATCAAAAAACCATTGAATATGAACTGAAGCCGGATCCCGTACAACCTGAAATCCGCCGCAGCGATATTGAAAAAGAGTACCAGCTGGTGGCCAGCTACCGCACCTATATTTCCAGTACAAACAATGGCCGCAGAAAGAACATTACCATTGCGCTGGAATGCTTCAATGAACGGGTATGGATGCCCGGAGAAACGCTTTCCTTTAACCAGTGGGTTGGAGAACGTACCGCCGAAAAGGGTTTTGCCGACGGCGTATATATCAATGACCAGCAGCTTTATGATGAAACCATGGGCGGTGGTATCTGCCAGGTTTCCACAACGATCTATTACTGCTCGCTGCTGTGCGGAGCAAATATGGTAGGACGGAACGCCCCTATTGAAATTACGGAGAGGCGGCCGCATTCCTGGCCTTCGGTTTACATTCCGGCCGGCCTTGATGCTACCGTCAGCTGGCCGCATACGGATCTCAAGCTTTATAACAACAATCAAACCCCGTATTTTATACGCACCTATATGTCCGCTACTTATGTAAATGTTGAAATTTACGGTATGCCGCTGCCGAACGATGCCAAAGTAACCATAGAAACCGAAACGATAGAAACGATACCGCCGGGAGAGCCGGAATACATTGAAGATACCAAAAATGAGCACAACCTTGCCCCAGGCCAGACAAAATTAGCACAGGAGGCACGCACTGGCTATTCGATTAATGTTTATCAAATCTGGAGTGAACCCGGTAAAGAGCCAATAAAAACGCTTTTAATGGTTTCAAAATACAATCCAGTTCCAGCAAAATATTATATCGGTGTTGCTCCCACGGCATAGAGACAGATTCTGCATAACTTTGTCTTTACAAAATAATTTTGATAAGGTATAATGACTATAATCTATAAATTACAGGAGAGTATAACGATGAGCAATGTTTTAAAAAGCTATGAACTTGCAAAAGAGCGCTATGCGCAAACAGGCGTTGATACCGATCAGGTAATCGAAAAGCTCGGCAAAGTAAAAATTTCCATGAACTGCTGGCAGGGCGACGATGTAAATGGGTTCCTTTTTCAGGATGTAGCGCTTTCCGGCGGAATTCAAACGACCGGAAATTATCCCGGAAAGGCCACAACCGCGGCGCAGTTAAAACAGGATATGGAAAAAGCTCTTTCCCTGATTCCCGGAAAGCATAAGGTAAATCTTCATGCTATTTACGCGGATACCGACGAAAAGGTTGATTTAGACCAATTGGAGCCCAAGCACTTTGCTTCCTGGATAGAATGGGCCAAAAAGAACGGCCTGGGTCTTGATTTTAACCCCACCTGTTTCTCTCACCCGATGGCTGACAGCGGCTTCACCATTTCCAGTGCCGATCCCAAGGTTCGGGCCTTCTGGATCGAGCACTGCAAGCGCTGCCGCCGTATTGCCGATTATTTTGGCCGGGAGCTGGGCCAGAAATGCGTAACCAACTACTGGTTCCCCGATGGCTACAAGGATATCCCGATTGACCGCGAAGCTCCCAGAAAACGTATGATGACCGCTTTGGATGAAGTATTTTCCGAAGAAATGGATCCGCAGTATAATCTGGATGCTATTGAAAGCAAAGTATTCGGTATCGGCGCCGAAAGCTATACTGTAGGCAGCAACGAATTCTGTGTAGGCTATGCAACAAGCCGTAAAAAAGCCTGCTGTCTGGATGCGGGCCACTATCATCCCACAGAGGTAATCTCTGATAAAATCTCTTCCGTTCTGCTGTTTACCGACGAGCTGCTGCTGCACGTAAGCCGTCCGGTTCGCTGGGACAGCGACCATGTAGTCATTCTTGACGACGAACTGAACGCAATCGCCCAGAGCCTTGTCAGAACCAATTTACTGGACAGAACACATATCGGCCTGGATTTCTTTGATGCCTCCATCAACCGTATTGCCTGCTGGGTAATCGGTATGAGAAATATGCAGAAAGCACTGCTGAAGGCCATGCTTGAGCCTACAGAGGCCTTTAAAAAGTTGGAGCTTGACGGTGACTATACCAGCCGCCTTGCCCTGACAGAAGAGCAGAAAATGATGCCCTTCGGCGCTGTATGGGATTATTTCTGCGAAAAAGCAGGCGTGCCCGTAGGGGATGCCTGGCTGAAGGAAGTAAAGCAGTACGAGAAGGATATTCTTTCCAAGAGATAACTTTCCGATAAATTTAACGCCCCAACATTTTCGGGGCGTTTTTTTATAGTCTCATGGTTTATACAACAATCATATTTTCTTGTCTATTTACGGTATCAAAGGCTGCCGCACAACTGTTTTTTCAGCCACTGATAGCTTTCTATCAGCTCGGCCGTTTCGCGATAACAGCCATCATACACTTCAATCATTACCGCTCCGTTATACTCGCCTATTTTCTGAAACAGCGCCTTAAAATCATAACAGCCTCTGCCTGGCAGCACCAAATTTCCGTCTTCATCCATATCCACTACATGAATATTCTGAATATTGCCGTCCATGTCCTTGATATATGCGTCTACAGTGGTCCCGCTCTGCGCAGCCTGCTTAATGTCCAAGGTATTTCCCAAATACACGCCCCCGGTATGGCGGCGGATATTCTGCATAAACATCGGATGATTATAGTGCGCCCAATGCACATTTTCCCAGGTGAGCATCATTCCGTACTGTTGTGAAATCGCGGCAAGCTCAGCGCTTCTTTGCCCAAAAAACGCATAATCAGTAACATACTTGGTATATTTCATCTGCGCGGGACCGTGCATTACATAAATGGCAGCTCCCAACATATTCCCCACCCGCAGAGCCGACGTAAATATTTCCAGCGCATCGGCATACTGCCGGGGAGAGCGGGAAAATAACTGTCCTTCAAATTGGCTGTTCAGCGTATGAAGGGAATACACCTCCACGTCCCCCTTCACCCGCTGAAGCTCCCGCCCAAACGCTTCCTTATACTCGCTGAAGCTGGCCAGGAATACCTCGGCACAGGCAACACCGTTTTGTGCAAAGAGCTCCAGCGCCTGCTCGGTATACAGCTTGCCGTACAGCGATGCTGTGGATATTCCAACTTTCACAAAAAATCACCTCAGTTTATTTTATCAAGCGTCAGCAGGAAAGCAGAAGCAAAATTTTCCATAAAAAATTTTACCTCCGGCGCGTCAATCGCATCGATATCCTGCCGAATAGAAGCCATGGCATCGGCAAATTCCCGGTTCCCCGCATTGACCTCTTCCACGCATTTTAAATATGCGCAAATTCTGTCGGCATACTTAACAAGCTTTTTTTCCTGCTCATCCCGGATATTGAGAATTCCTTCATATTCCTTCTGCAAATCTCCCGGCAGAAGGGAGAGTAATTTTTCGTTAGCTACGCCCTCAATATATTTATACGCCGCTTTGATTTCGGGATTATAATATTTAATCGGCGTAGGCAAATCGCCGGTAATAATCTCGCTTGCCTCGTGATACATAGCCTTTACGGCCACGGCGTCGGCATTATAGCTGCCGCCGTAATATTGATTGGCAATCACGGCCAGAGCATGGGCGATCATCGCCGCCTGCAGGGAATGCTCCTGAATATTTTCCCTCTGCACTGAGCGCATCAGACCCCAGCGCTCAATATATTTCATGCGTGCCATTAAAGCGAAAAAACTGCTCATACCTTTTCCTCTTTCCACAGCCGGCAAATAAAAAAAACGCCGTCCTTCGACTGCTATTATATCACAGAATCCATTTGACACCAACCGAATTTATGCTATAATAAGACAAAACTGTATATCAGCTTGGGGAGTCCGTTGGGGCTGAGATTGCTTTTGCTAAACCCATTAAACCTGTGTAGTTCATCCTACCGTAGGGAAGCTTTATGATGATTTTTTCATTGCCGTATATCCCTATGATATACGGTTGATTTTTTAGAAAGGAAGTGTTGTTTATGTCACTTCAACCCCTTGCATTCCTCTCCTGGAGCGAATTTTGCGAAAATCTAAAGGAAATGAACCCCTATGTATTATGGGGAGCTGCGGCCGCAATTGTACTGGCCGTTTGCTTTATGATTCTCGCAAACAAAAAAAGCGGCGGATTTCATTGGGATACCCGTTTGCTGACCCTGGGTGCCATCTGTGTTGCCTTGGGTTATATTCTTTCTTTTATAAAGCTGTACGAGCTGCCCTTCGGCGGCTCCATTACCGCAGCCAGTATGCTTCCCCTGCTGGCCTACGGCTATATGGCAGGCCCGCTGTGGGGTACCATTGCCGGCTTTGTTTATTTTCTGCTGCAGCTTACCCAAGGGTTATATTTTTTAACGCCCTTGCAGTTTGCACTGGATTATGTCGTTCCTTTTATTGTTTTAGGAATGCTTTCAGGCGTATTCAGAACCAAAAATACCGCATTTAACCTTTACGGCGGCTTTGCGTTGGCCGTTGTAGCGCGTTATCTGTGCCACTTTGTAGCCGGGTTTGTGTTCTGGGGCGAATATGCCGCTGATTACGGATTCAGCTCCCCTGTGCTCTACAGCCTTGTATACAACTCCTTTGTGCTGGTAGACGCGATCCCCTGCTTTATTTTAATCTCCATTCCGGCCATTAAAAAGCTGTTCCGCCGCCTGCCGAAAAGACAGAAAGCCAAAGAGTCCGGCCTTTGAATCGCACAAAAAAAGGGCTTCCCTTCGGGGCAGCCCCTTTTATTTGCAAAAAACCGGCAAAGCTGCCGGTTTTTATGTTTTACCCTAAAAATACCATCGGAACAAGGGCTGTGTCCGCATGCCCCTCGCAGGTAATTTCCAAAATAGCTCTGTTTTTCGCCTGTACATTTTCTCCGGCGGTAATGGTAAAGGAAGCGCACGCGCCGTCTCTTTGCTGATAACGATCCTTGATAACCATGTTTTTAGACTCCCCGGAAACCTGCCAGCCCTCAGGCAAAATAAAGTTCAGATTCAAATGCTTGGGGGAACGGAAATTGTTCTTTACCGTAACCGTTACGCCGATCTCCCCGCCCGGCCGAAGATCCGGCGCGCGGTCATAGGCAATCTGCACTGTGGTAAGCGGAAAGCTCATAACAAAGGAATACGGCGTACGCTTTGCCAGCTCCGCTTTAAATGCCGTTGCATAAAACTTTTCCGTATTCTTAAACTCCGTAGCCGTTTCCACAATGCGCACGGGTTTTCCGCTGAGCATAACCGGATGCAGCGATAAAATAATATCGGTAAGCTCCGTACAGGATTTCGGCACCGTGGGCATTTCACCGCGGTTGATTGCCACCGTAACGATATTATCGCCGATATATTCCTGCCAATCGGTCGGAATGATTTTCGTTCCATGCATAATGCCCAGCACTGCGCCGGCCGTCGCCGCGGTGCAGTCGGTATCATCTCCGCAGTTTACGGCTGTAATCAGCGTCTTTTTAAAATCTCCCTCGCCGTAGAGCAGGCCGATCACCGCATACGCTACATTGGCCGGAGCCTGGAACCACCCCAGTTCCGGATCAGCCAAAGAAGCCTGCGTAATTTCCTCCCGCGCTTCCTTCCAGGTCTTTCCGCTCTCATAGGCGGCAGCTGCCATTTGAATAAAACGCCAGGTGCGGCAATCCTCCGGAATATTGGAAAGACCGATCTCTATCAGACGCTTGATATCCGAAATTACAAACGCAGCACTCTCTAACGCCGCTACAAAGATTGTAGCATACGTTCCCTCCGAAAGGCCGTGATCCACGCAGGCGTCCATATAGCCAAACCGCATCGTTTCATCAATCAGGCACGGATTCAGGCACGCCCAGATTTCCGTACGGATCCACGCGCCGTTGGAATTTTTCCAGGCGTCGTTCTGGTATTCTCCCGAAATCGGCGGAACCAGCCCCCGGGCCATGTTGCCCTTGCAAACGCCGTACTCGTTCCAGTACGGAGAAATATATTCCAGCCAGTATTCGCCCAAAATACGCTCGTTCAGCTGCTGCGGACCGTTTTCCATCAGCGCTTTCAGCCAAACCAGCTGCAGATCCAGATCATCATTGGGCAGCGGATTTCCCGGAGGAGAATGAAAGCCGGAAATATCCTGGCACTGCTGTCTGCCCTCAAAAGGCGTCCCCAGCGTTCCGCCGATGTTTTTCCCCAGCCAGCAGGCATAAATTTTATCCCGCAGCTCTGCTCTGTTCAGTTGAATCATAAAAAGCCTCCTGTATTTTTTAAGGTGTTATTTTCAGTGAAAAACAACCCCCGCTTATAGCGTAAAGCCAACTTTTTGCAAAAGAAACCAGAAAGCCTTAACGCTTTTTCCCATCATAGCACAGAGCCTTTTAAAATTCAAGCCGCAAGCTTGAAATTAACAATAAATTCATAAATATTATTCCTTACAAACAAATGTTAATATGTCCACTAATGCATTTACTTTACAATTTCGGCATAGTGCGATTTTATATAAAACGTTTCTCTGAAAAATTCAAAACAAAAAAAGAGCTGCGCTCAAGCAGCTCCCTTTACCGTTTTTTACCCGTTCCCTGCGCAATGGCGGGAAATTCATTCTCTGTATCCGCCGTAGGCTGGATATTATAGGTACCGTATTTATTTACCATTTCATCCGCGCTTTCGGGCTGATCGTCCACCAGGCTTTTGATTCCGAATTTTTTACCAAGCTTGTTTCTCAAACAAAATCACCTCGGTATTAGTATGGTAAAAAAACACCTTTTTTAAACAAAGTTATGAATGCAAAGCCTCCAGCAGCGCTGACGTCACCCTCACCGAATGTTCCGCCGCACGCGCGCAGAAGGCGGGAAAATCAGCCGGGGCCTCATCATTGGCACCGTCGGAAATCGCCCGGATAACTACAAATTTTACGCCGTTTACATAAGCCGTATGTCCGATAGCCGCCCCCTCCATTTCGCAGGCAACGGCGCCAAAGGTATCTTTGATAAACGCCTTTTTCACGCTGTCGCTCACAAACTGATCGCCCGAAGCGATCACACCGAGCTCACAGCGCAAGCCCTCGGCCTCCACACATTGCTTTGTCATTTGGGCAAGCGCCGGATCCGCGGGAATCCGTATGATATCAAGCCCCGATATCATTCCCACGGGATCGCCCAAAGCCGAGGTATCCAGATCATGGTGCACCACCGCGGAAGATACCGCCACATCCCCCACGGAAAGTGTTTCGCTCAGCGTACCCGCTACTCCGGTATTGATCAGAATATCCGGATGATACACCAATATCATCGTCTGCGCGCAAAGGGCGGCAAAGACCTTGCCGATACCGCACTGTGCCACCACCACCTCACTGGCGCCGATATGTCCGCTTACATATTCCACACCGCTGATATTCTGAACCGCGGCATCCGTTATCCGCCGCTTAAGGGCGTCCACCTCAACCCGCATTGCACCGATAATGCCGATCATTCCTCTTCCCCCTTTTTATAAGAAAAATCCTGCCAGTCTTCCAGGGCCGCCAAATACTGCCGGCATTCCCGTTTGGCGCTTTCCAGGCTAAGATTTTTGTAATTACCGCATTCTTTCCGGGAGGCGCCGAACACTTCCCCCTCATGCGCAAGAATCTTTTTCAGCGTATCCCGCACAAGGGACAGCACCTCCTGATTTTTCATATCCCTTACCAGAAGATAGAATCCCGTCTGGCAGCCCATGGGACCGAAATAAAGGATTCTTTCGCCCCAAGGGGAGAACCGTATGTAGGTTGCAAACATATGCTCCACCGAGTGCATGGTCAGATGATCCATATAATCCCCGCAATTGGGCTTTCGGGTACGCAGATCATAGGTAATGATATCTCCGTCGATCCGTGAAACATAGATGCCCGGCACAATAAAATCATGGTCTACCTGAAAGCTTTTAATTTTTTGCTCCATTTTGTTTAAACTCCTTTACGATGCTCTCATACTGCTCCATAACGCGGCCGCAGATATCCCGCCAGGGAATCGGAATCGTGCGCGCGGCCGCCTCTCCGGCTTCCTTCAGCCGCTGCGGATGTTCCAGCAGCTGTTCGATTTTTGCGCACATGGCTTCTTTTTCCGGACTTGCTGTAAAACCGTTTTCGCCGTCAAGGATCCCCTCGGCGGAATTAGACCCCTCGGCTACCAGAGCAGGCAGCTGCATGACCGCGGCTTCCCGCACCACCAGAGGAGCGTTATCATATAAAGACGGAAAAAAGAACAGGTCGGCCGCACCGTAGAATCCGGCCAGCTGCATCCGATCCTTTACCTGACCCACAAATAAGGTACAGTCCTGTAAGCCAAGCGTTTCCGCCATCTGCTTGACGGCCCTTTCATCCGCGCCGGTACCGGCAAATATACATATAAAATCACTGCGGCGGCTCTTCAGGCAGGCGGCCGTTTCCAGAATCAGCTTTAAATTCTTCTGCCAGATCAAATGCCCGGTAAACAAAATCCGTTTTTTCTCCTTAGGCAGCCGGAACTTTTCCTCCGCGGCACGAATCAAAGCCGGCGCATCCCCGGGCATGGAAAAATCGGTTCCGTTGGGCATTACCTGAATTTCGCCCTTATAACCGTAAGAAGCCAGCGTACCGGCAGTAGCACGGTTTACCGCCCAGACATAATTCGCCTGATTATAAAATTCCACCACATGCTCGGTAAGCTTTTCAGCCAGCCGCGGACTGCGGGTTGCCAGAAGGAAATCATCATAATACTTAGTATGAAATGTTGCCACCGTGGGCAGACCGTATTTTTTGCCTATTTTTACGGCGCTGCGGCCCTCGCAGAACGGAGAATGCGCATGCAGCAGCTGTACCTTTCGTACAATATATTCCTGCTTGTACGCCGAAATTTTCGGCAGTGCACAGGAATACCCCAATTTAGGCACCTTAAAGGCTGCCGTGCGGATCACATCGAATTCATCTCTGTCAATATAGCCCTTTACCTTAGGCGCCACTACGCAGCTGTAGCCCATACGGTTCAGATACCGGGCATAATTCTCCACGGTATGCACCACGCCGTCAATCACGGGGAAATAGCTGTCAATAAACTGTGCGGAACGAATCATTTTCCTTCCTCATCTTTCTCAAACAATCCTGACAAACGCAAAGCGTTTCCCTTTTCCATGTTCTGCCCAAACGCTGAAAAAAAGCTCTGTCAGAAAGTTTTTATATTATACTATAAATTCTCAAAAACCACAACCGTCTGAAAAATTCCTCAACGGCTTATTTTATACAAAACCGCTTGCAAAATACATTTTTCGTGTTATAATAATAAAAAACAGCACTGTGAGGTGAAAACAATGGCTTATAAAATCAATGACGAATGCATCGCCTGCGGCGCTTGCGCAGGTGCATGCCCGGTAGGCGCTATTTCTGAGGGTGACGGCAAATATGTAATCGATCCCGAGACCTGCATCGAGTGCGGTGCTTGCGCCGATACCTGCCCGGTAGGTGCTCCTGAACAGGAATAATGGTTCCTTCCGAAAAGAGAGGCGGACTCTCTTTTTTCTTTTTTGGGGATCCATTATGCTTCTTTTTTCACCTGCAGAACCGCCACCGACGCCAGAACCATGACAATTCCCATCACCGCCCCTGCGGAAAGCTTTTGTCCGTATACCGCCAGCCCTGCCGCAGCGGCTACTACCGGCTCAATACAGGCAAGGATCGAAGCGCGCGCCGGCGTTGTAAGCTTTAGCCCGGCAGTATAGCAAATATACGGTAAAAAAGTGGAAATAACTGATATGCCAAGAATATACGGCAGCGTCTGCACGGCAAAAACCTGGCCGATATTTCCCGAACAGAAAAACACCGGCAGGGTTACAAGGCTGGCCATAAAAAAGGCATAGAACGAACAGGTAAGCGAATGGTATTTCTGCAGGGCATACCGGCCGAAAATGCTGTAGAGGGCGTATCCAAAACCTGAAAGCACGCCGAAAAGAATCCCCTTTGCATGAAAAGAAGCGCCGCCCGGCTGAGACACCAGAACGCACCCAGACACAGAAAGTATCAAGGCAACGGCTTTTACAGCCGTAAGCTTTTCCCGAAACAAAAGCAGGGAGGCCAGCATAATAAACACAGGCGCCGTATATAAAAGCACCGCCGCTACAGCCAAAGATTCGTTTTCCCGCATAGAGATAAAATACCACAGGTTAAACAGCACAAAGCTTAAAACGCCCATTCCGAAGAACATCCACAGGTCTTTCCAGGCCACACGGAATAATTTTTTATCCTTTACCGCGATAACAGCCGCCAGTAAAAGCGCGGTGAGCACCGAACGGAAACAAATCATGGACAGAAACGGAATTCCGGCCTCGTTCAGCGGAGTAGAAAACAGGCCGATCATTCCCCACATGGCACCTGCCGCCAGAATCAAAACGGTACTTTTTATATGTTTCATACTGCACCTGAAAAATTATTTATTTTCCGTCATTGTATCACAAAAACAGCAAGCTGTCATAAAAACAAAAAGGGACGCCGCCGTAACTTCAGCGACCTCCCGATTTTTTCATTCAGAGGGTTAAATAATTGAATTTTTCTGATGCGGTATTTTCAAGCCGCAATATTATAGTTCCCTCTGCAAAATTTTTTATAATTCCAATTTTTTCTTTCTTCAAAACGCTTGAATTTTTTTGGTTTTTGTGCCATAATAAACATGTAAAAGATTTATCTGGGTTGTACGTTATGGGTCATTGTATAATACCCACATTATGCAAATCGGGAGTGCTCATAAAAGCACTGACGCTATGTCATGCCTCCGCAGCTTCGCTGTGCCAGTGGAAGACAAAATCGTCAGGCGGCACGCCCACCTGTCGAGAGACGGGTGTTAGAGCTGATTCAGACGGCAACCTGGATATTTTTTTAACATTTTTTCTATTTTCGGC